>JBDUCF010000025.1:0-15453 GCA_040003545.1 Pyrinomonadaceae bacterium
CTTTTCTGGGGGCCGCAAACCTTCTGCTCGGCGTTGTCACGCGCGGCGCAGTAGAGATTGGCGCCGCGACGATCCCGGCGGAAGAAGAGACCTTGCGCTTTCGTGAAGGGCAGGCAGTCAAGCTCGTCTTTCGTCCCGAAGACGTTCATCTCAGTCCCAGGGGCACGATGCCTGAAGGTTGCCGTCGTCTGGCCAATGGAATTATCGAGCAAATAAGTTTCGTCGGGGCTTACGAGCGACTGACGCTGCGGCTGGATCTTACCGCGCGCCAGCCCACGGAAAGCGAGCCGCCACTTTATGATGTCACCATCACCACGTTGGAAAAACGAACTGGCATTCCCGTCGTCGTTACACGGCCAAAGCCTGAGGCCAGCGCGATGCGATTGAAGGTTGGCGATCGGGTGGCCATCGGCCTTACGGCCTTTCGCGTCTTGCCCAACTACGCGCTAGCCACAGAGCGCGCCAGTCGCATTGTGCTCTTCAGGAAATAGCGGAAAACAATGAGGGAACTCCCCCTGTATCCGGACCAGAGCCACCCAGTCCAATGGGCCAAGGTCGTCGATCACACGCGTTGCATTGGCTGCCATGCCTGCACGACTGCGTGCAAGTCAGAAAACGAAGTTCCGCTTTCCGTAACCCGGACCTATGTGAAGCACGTTGACGTGGGCGTTTTCCCGCAGGTGCGTCGCGCGCATCAGGTGACGCGCTGCAACCAGTGCGCGCACGCACCCTGCGTCGTCGCCTGCCCAACCACGGCGATGTTCAAGCGCGCCGATGGCATTGTCGATTTCGATAAATCGATCTGTATCGGTTGCAAGGCCTGCATGGCCGCGTGTCCCTACGATGCCATCTTCATAAATCCCGAAGATCATTCGGCGGAGAAGTGCAACTTCTGCGCGCACCGCATCGACATGGGACTCGAGCCGGCTTGCGTTGTGGTCTGTCCCACGCAGGCTATTTTGATTGGCGACATGAACGATCAGGAATCGTACGTGGCGCAGATCATTAATCGCGAGGCCGTCACCGTGCGGCGTCCGGAAAAAGAAACCTTGCCCAAGCTCTTCTACAAGGGCGCGCACCAGGCGACGCTCGATCCTCTGGCGGCCCGACGACCCGAGGGCGGGCTCTTCATGTGGAGTGAACAGCAGACAGGCGCGTCGCAAGTGGTTTCCGGTAATCCGAACTACAACAACACGTCAGCCGCTGCGCTGTTGAGCTACGACGTAGCGCACTCGATTCCCTGGGATTGGAAAGTCAGTCTCTACACATGGACCAAAGGCATTGCGGCAGGGGTTTATCTCGTCGCCTCGCTGTTGGTGCTGTTTGGTTTTCTGAACGGCACTAGTTTTCTGTGGCTATACGCCACACCCGTTCTGTCGGGTGTTTTCCTTGCGATTACCGGTGGCCTCTTAATCTGGGACCTCGAACACCCTGAGCGTTTCTACCTGATCTTCACGAGGCCACAGTGGCGCAGCTGGCTTGTGAAGGGTGCTTTCATCATCGCAGGATATATTCTCGTTTTAGCGCTTCATTTTCTCGCCAGTGTGATGGGCTCGAGATCGCTTCAGAGTTGGTTAATGATCCCGGGGATCCCTCTAGCAATTCTGACCGCAGTTTACACGGCCTATCTTTTCGCGCAGGCAAAGGCACGCGATATGTGGCAGAACCCTTTGCTACCGCCGCACCTGCTCGTACAGGCGTTGTTGTTAGGTTCGGCTGTGCTGGGGCTTTACTACTGGGCCACTCAAAAGGAGCCGCTGTCACATTGGGTGGTCGATCTTTCATTACCGTTCCTCTGGCTCCTTGCCTGCTCCTCTTTGCTTCATCTGTCGATGGTTTGGGGAGAAGTCTCGCTAACGCACCCGACCGCGCATGCGCGACTGGCGGTTTGGGAGATGGTGCGGGGTCGCTACCGCAGTGAATTCTTGATGGGCATCGCGTTGTCGATAATTGGCGCGTTGCTTCCGTCACTCGCTATCTTCGGTCTATTGGACGTCTCCTTTGCCATCGGCGGCGCGCCGCTGGCGCTGGTTGGCTTGATGCTCTACGAACACGCTTATGTTCAGGCAGGACAGTCAGTGCCGCTGGCATAGCCTGCATCAGGCCAACTTGCAATGGTTGAATACTTGCAGTCAGGAAGGGGGCCTGCCCCCGCTCTTGAGTTTTGTTCTAAGTCTCTGAAGCAGCCAAGCCTGCAAAGACAGCGGGGGCAGGCCACTTCCTGACTGCAAGTGTTCCTAGAAGAGTTTGCAATGTCAGTTGGAAAAGCATGGAATCTGAAGATCAGAATAAACCGGTCAACGCAGCTCGCGAAGAAACCGAGGCTCGCGGCGAGACGTTCTATCCCGGGCCGAGCCGCATTCACCTCGCGGCGTTTCCGCCGAAGGAGCGTTGGGATGACTGGACTGAACTTGATTCCCGGGCCTGGCCCAAACGTAAAGAGCGCAACTATTCGCTCGTACCCACCACCTGCTTCAACTGTGAATCTGCGTGCGGCTTGCTGGCGTACATCGATAAAGTCACCGGTGAAGTACAGAAGTTCGAGGGCAATCCCGAGCACCCCGGCTCGCGCGGACGCAACTGCGCCAAAGGCCCGGCCACCCTGAATCAGATAACCGATCCCGATCGCATTCTCTATCCGCTGAAGCGGACCGGAAAACGCGGCGAAGGAAAATGGGAACGCATCGGCTGGGAAGAAGCGCTCGACGACATCGCCTCACGCATACGCAAAGCTATCGTAGAAGAACGTCGCAACGAGATCATGTATCACGTCGGCCGTCCCGGTGAAGACGGCTTTACCGAACGCATACTCGCCGCCTGGGGCGTTGACGGGCACAACTCGCACACCAACATCTGTTCATCCGGAAGCCGCGAAGGCTATCAACTATGGATGGGTTTGGATCGCCCCAGCCCGGATCACGCGAATGCCAAAGTGATTTTGCTCATCAGCGCCCACCTGGAGTCCGGCCATTACTTCAATCCCCACGCGCAACGCGTCATCGACGGCAAAGCCAACGGCGCAAAGCTAATCGTCTTTGATACGCGTCTGTCGCACACGGCGACACATGCCGACTACTGGGTCGCGCCTTATCCGGGTTCCGAGACGGCGATGCTGCTGGCGATTGCGAATTATCTGATTCAAAACCATCTGTACAATCGCGACTTCGTGCGCCGCTGGTGGAACTGGGAAGAATATCTCGCCATCGAGCATCCGGAGACCCAGACAAACTTCGAGAACTTTGAACGCGTCCTGAAGGAACTTTACAGCTCGTACACGTTCGAGTTTGCGGCCCAGGAATCAGGGGTGGAAGCGCGCGTGCTTGAAGAGATTGCCAGGCTCGTCGCCACCGCCGGCACACGTTTTTCCAGTCACAACTGGCGCAGTGTCTCGTCCGGCGTCAGTGGCGGCTGGACCGTAGCGCGCGCTCTCTTCATGCTCAACGCTTTACTGGGTGCGATAGCGACTGAGGGTGGCGTTTTTCCCAACGCGTGGAACAAGTTTGTGCCGAAGCCGATCTACACTCCGCCGCATCCGAAGATGTGGAACGAGACCACCTGGCCGCGCGAATATCCGCTATCGATGCATGAAATGTCGTTTCTGCTCCCGCACCTGTTAAAGGACGGACGCGGTCGACTCGAAGTCTATTTCACGCGCGTTTACAACCCGGTCTGGACCAATCCCGACGGCTTCTCGTGGATTGAAATGCTGACCGATCCGGACTTAGTCGGATGCTACGTTGCTCTAACGCCGACCTGGAACGAGACCGCGTACTTCGCCGATTACATTCTGCCAATGGGCCACGGTTCGGAAAGGCATGACATTCATTCCTATGAAACGCACGATTCGCAATGGCTGGGATTTCGTCAGCCGGTGCTGCGCGCCGCGCGGGAGCGGGGCGGCGAGAAGATAAACGACACGCGCGATGTAAATCCCGGAGAGGTTTGGGAAGAAAACGAGTTCTGGCTGGAACTCACCTGGCGAATAGATCCGGATGGCTCGCTCGGCATCAGGCAATATGCCGAGTCGAAGAAGAATCCCGGCACACGGCTCGGTGTCGATGAGTACTACGAATGGATTTTTGACAATTCGATTCCCGGGCTGCCGGAGAAAGCCGCGGCAGAAGCCCTGACACCGCTCGAGTACATGCGACGCTACGGGGCTTTTGAAATCAGCCGGAAGGTCGGTGCGATTTACGAAGAGCCGGTCCCGGCTAATGAGCTCGATGATATTCGCGAGGATAGTTTTGGCCGCGTGTTCACGCGCGCTGCAAAGCCTGCTTCACCGAATATTGTTCCGGTTCCCAGTCCTGACGGCGATGAAGATGGGCGGCGATTGGTTGGACTAAAGGTTGGCAGTGAAATTCTGCGCGGCTTCCCCACGCAGAGCGGCAGGCTGGAATTTTATTCGCGCACGCTGGCCGACTGGGGCTGGCATGAATACGCGATTCCCACATACTTCAAGAGTCATGTGCACCCCGACAATCTGGATCCAGACCAGACTATTCTGATTTCAACTTTTCGTCTGCCGGTGCAGATTCACACGCGCAGCGCCAACGCGAAGTGGCTTGATGAGATTGCGCATACGAATCCACTCTGGATTCATCCGCAGCATGCAACAGAACTTGGCGTGCGAACAGGCGATCTGGTGCGTGTAGAAACTGAAATTGGTTACTACGTCGTGCGCGCCTGGGTAACCGAAGGCATTCGCCCCGGCATTGTGGCTTGCAGCCATCACATGGGCCGCTGGAAATTGAGTGAACAGGGACAGCGCCAGTTAATGGCTACGGTGAAGCTCGAGCATGATGGAACCAAATGGGGACTGAAACGCGAGAAAGGCGCCGAGCCTTATCAATCGAGCGATCCCGACACGCTCCGGATTTGGTGGAACGATGTCGGCGTGCACCAGAACATGACTTTCCCAGTTCATCCTGATCCGATTTCGGGAATGCATTGCTGGCATCAGGCGGTGCGCGTCAAACGAGCTGAGGCCGGAGACAGTGCGGGGGATGTTTCCGTTGACACGCAGAAGTCGCGCGAGGTTTACCAGAAATGGCTGGCAATGACGCGGCCGGCTGACCAGTTTTCCCCCGACCACACGCGCCGGCCCTACTGGATGCTGCGCCCACTCAAACCAGCACGCGAATTCTATAAGTTGCCTGACGATCAGAAAGAATTGGTTAGTATCGAATGAGCTTTTGGAGGGACCTTTCTCGCTTAGTAACATAGAGTCAGGAAGGAGGCTTTTAATGTACTTCAAGCAATTCTACCTGGGCTGTCTGGCGCACGCTTCATATCTGATCGGCTCTGATGGCGAAGCCGCCGTCGTCGATCCACAGCGCGACGTTGATCAGTATCTGGAAGAAGCTGACGCCCAGGGATTAAAGATAAAGTACGTTGTCGAAACTCATCTACACGCCGATTTTGTCAGCGGCCACCGCGAGCTTGCCGACCGCACCGGCGCAGAAATTGTTTTTAGTCAAAAAGCCGGCGCGACCTTTCCCCATCGACCCGTGCGCGAGGGCGAAGAAATTAAGATTGGCAAAGTCGTCCTGCGCATCATGGAAACGCCCGGGCACACGCCGGAAAGCATGTGCGTCGTGATCACTGACCCCGAAGTTTCCGATCAGCCACAGAAAGTACTTACCGGCGATACTCTATTCATTGGTGATGTCGGTCGCCCGGATCTTGCCGGCGGACAAGGTTACACGCCGCAGATGATGGCCGGCATGATGTATGAGACCTTGCACGAAAAGCTTCTGAAACTGCCCGACGAAGTAGAGGTGTATCCCGCGCACGGAGCAGGCTCAATGTGCGGGCGCAACATGTCGAAAGAAACTTCTTCGACCCTCGGTGAACAAAGAAAGTCCAATTACGCGCTGAAGCCGATGTCGAAAGAAGATTTTGTTTCAATGATGACAACGGACTTGCCCGAGGCCCCTGTCTACTTTCCGAAGGACGCTGAAATCAATCGCACCGGGGCCAAGGGACTAGACGCGTTGCCGCCGCCGGCGCCGCTGAGCGCGCAAGAATTGCGCAGGCTTGTGGAAGAGGCGCTGGGTAACAGCGACCGCTGCATCGTTCTGGATGTGCGTTCGGCGGCAGACTTCGGCGCGGGGCATGTGCCGGGATCGACTAACATCGGGCTTGGCGGCCAGTTCGCGATGTGGTCAGGCTGCCTGGTTCCCATGAGTGCGCCTATTCTGATCGTCGCGGAATCTGAAGAGAAAGTCGAAGAAGCGGTAATGCGGCTGGCCCGCGTGGGAATTGAAAGCGTGAAAGGTTATTTGAGCGGCGGCATTGAGGCCTGGCGCGAAGCGGGCTTCACACTGTCGATGGTATCGCAGGTTTCAGTTGATGAGTTGCACAGCCTGATCGAAAAAGACGAAGTGCAGCAAATCGTCGACGTGCGCCGCCCGCCGGAATACGAAGGCGGCCATGTGCCGCACGCGCGCCATGCCCCACTGTCTGATTTGCGCGAACGCGCTGCTGCTTTGCCTTTTGACCGATCCAAACCGACGGCCGTTATCTGCGCCGGCGGTTATCGCTCGAGCGCGGCCACCAGCATTCTGCAACAGCAGGGCTTCACGAATCTCCTGAATGTGACTGGTGGAACCAGCGAGTGGATCAATGCAGGGTATGGGGTGGAGACTAATTCGTAACCAAACTATTTAGCGGTACATACGTCATCCTTGCCTTAATGGCTACGGCTTTCTTCTTGCCACCGCCGACCCTACTACAAGCCCGCCGGATAACAAGGGCACGAAGCAGCGGATGGTTATCCTCAATGTTCGTGTGACCGACAGTCTAAATGTCATTGGATATGTTCCCACCACCGCACCCGACAAGTGGTTTCACAAGCTCCAGGTTACCGTCGCCGATAAGTCGGGTTCGGATAAGCGAATAGCGGTTACGCGCGTCGGCTATTCCGATTTGCAGAAGTGACGAACTTTTTTGCTTCGCTTTTCGTTTGACCTTCTTCCCTTCCTCCGTTTAGCATCCCTCTTTACTTTTAGTTCTCGAGTTCATAGGAGACTGTCGTCATCGATCCCGTTACCTTCAAACTGCTAATCGCGATCGCGATCATAGTTGTCGCTACCGTGCACGGATATCTGGCCGCCTGGTTGGCTATCTGGATGCTTTTTCATCCTTATAAGCCTCTGAAGTTTCTCGGCCTGACGATCTGGCCCCAGGGAATGATTCCACGGCACCGCGAGCGTTTGGCCCAGTCCATTGGCAACGCGGTCGGCAACGAGCTGGTTTCTCAAGACACAGTCTTCAACGCCCTGTTTGAAACGGGTTTCTTCAATCGCAAGATTGAGACTTTTGTGAACGCCTACACGAACGAACTTCTCGCTACCGTTTATCCTTCGTTTATCGAAGCCTTGCCTTCGGCGGCGCGGGCTCCTGTACTCGATACGATTTCGGCTCTGCAACTTCGTCTGGCGGAGCACATCGCCGCGGTGTTGAAAAGCGAGCAGACAACTGAAGCCATTACCCAGTTTGTGGATCGACAGGTAGACGAGTTGCTGGCGCGCCACTTGAGCGAAACTGTTAGCGATGAAACGTTTGCCAAAGTACTCGGCTTTGCCGCAGAACGCTTTCACGATCTGGTGACCGAACAGGGATTTGAAAATAAGGTGCGGGCCTTTGTCAGCGGCCGCCTGGACGAGCTATCACGCAGCCAGGCCACGCTGGCGGAAATGTTTACGCTCGAAACTGTGGGCGTGATTAAGGAGCGAATCGATCGCGAGGTGCCGCCCATCGTGCATCAACTCGCAGACATTGCCACCAGCAGCAACACACGGCAGCAGATCGGCTCGCTCATCAAGCGCGAAGTCGATGACTATTACGCGCAGCTCTCCTTTCTGAAAAAGATCTTCATTTCGCGCGAAACTATTCATCGGGAAGTGGACGAGCTGGTGCACAAGACCCTGCCGCGGCGGGTAGATGAATACCTGCGCGGCGCGGCGTTCGCTCAGGAAGCCGAGGCCTTTCTGAACTCGACCATTGATAAGCTGCTTTCGCGGCCTATAAATGAACTGGCGGGTCAAATCTCGCCTGACAAATTCGAGATGATCAAGGACCAGATCACGGAGCGGATCCTTTCTCTCGCGCAGAGTTCGGAGCTGGCAACTTCCATCTCAACTTATTTCGCCGATGCCGTGGGGCGTTTGCGACCGCAAACTTTGCGCGAGCTGCTGGAACATTTGAATCCCGATTCCGCACCGCGATTGAAGAGGTTTCTGGCCCGCAGCCTCCTTACCGTGCTGGCTCGTGACGATACTGCGCGCACTATCAATGGGATTCTCAGTACTCAAATCGAGCGCTTGCTTATCGCGCCCATAGGCCGGCTGGGCGATCAGTTGCCGGAGCGCACAGTCGAACGGGCCAGCGCCGCGCTTACCGAGCGCATCACCGACGCAGCGCGCGAACGGCTGCCGTCGGCAATCGCGGAGTTTGACGTCGGCGGACTCGTGCGCAACAAAGTTTCGGACTACCCGTTGGAAAGGCTGGAGGCTCTGGTCCTTTCCGTCGCGCAGCATCACTTGAAAACTATCGAGTTGTTTGGCGCGCTCATTGGATTCTTGATTGGTGTAGGACAGGCAATCTATTTTTGGTTCACCTATGTGCCGAGGCACTGAACCGATCAGCAGAGCCAAACTAATTCCTTAATCCGAACTTTTGTTTCTATTTATGCGTAGCGTACTCAATGCCACTCGTATTTATTTGCTACAATAATTTTGTTGACATTCCTCGCGATAGATCATAAACATTTCCCTTGTTGAAAGGAGACTACTTTACCAATGACCTATGTGGTAGTTGAATTATGTGTTGATTGTAAATACACCGACTGTGCCGCGGTTTGTCCGGTCGAAGCTTTTCATGAACTCACCGATCGGCTCTACATAAACGCCGACACGTGCATTGATTGTGATGCTTGCGTTCCTGAGTGTCCTGTGGAAGCAATCTTTGCGGACACCAGCGTGCCCGAGCAGTATCAGCATTGGACGCAGATCAATATTGACGAGGCGCCCAAGTATCCGGTCATTAGCCAAAAGATTCCCGCCCTCCATGGGCCAAACTGTACCGGCCCGGCCGAGTAAACCTCATCGCGGCTACAGCGATGAAGCGCCGATCAAGGCAATCAGTAGCTTGACTCATCTACGGCAGATTGCCGCCCTTGCTTGAATTTGATGACCTGACAAACGCACTTCCGGCATTGCGGCGCCAGCGTCGTCAGTGCACCGACTCAGGCTCGGGGTCTCATCCTTTCGCGATAAAGACGACGATGCCTTCTGTGAAATGTTTCAACTGCGGACTCGTTAACTTCGCTACTGATGAGCACTGCAAGCGGTGCGGAGTAGTGCTGGCGAGTACCGCAATGCTGCCGGCAAATTATCCGCCACAATCACAGCCGGTGGTGGCAGAAGATGGTTATGTGTTCCCCCCCCTACCTAACTTCGGTGAGGTCTGGCACAAGAACTCCATCCTGATATTTAACAAGGATGCCACGCTTCCACCCCGGTGTGTAAAGTGCAATTCTCCTACCGATGGGTCGCTGAGACGAAAACTGTCGTGGCATCACCCGGCGCTTTATCTTCTTCTGCTGGTGGGAATTCTGATTTACGTCATCATCGCAGCTATCTTGAGTAAGCGCGCGACAGTTGATATTGGGCTATGCGCCGGCCATCGCCGTAAAAGGCGTAATGGAATGATTCTTGGTTGGCTTATGTTCGTAGGAGGGATCTTCGTCGCGATTATTGGATTCGCTTCGGATTACCCAATCGTCGGCATTATCGGGATCGTGCTAATTCCCGTCGGCCTGGTCTGGCTGATTCTTGTGGCCAGGATTGTGACGGTGAAGAAGATCGACGATCGCTTTGTGTGGCTCAAAGGGATTAATCGCGATTATCTGGCGGCGCTGCCGGCATATCCCTGGTAGTTACCAGAAAGAACCAAGCCCATCCACCATCTGCGTTTACGGGAGTTTCATCTTCATCGCTGTTCGCTGGCCGTTACTGACCTTCGCCGGCGCCGCCTGACACAATAAATGTGGGACACCAAACGACAGATCGTCTGGCTGACGGCCGGGATTACATTCGGGACGTTCATCGTGTACGCGGACGCGCGCGATGAGATGGGAAGATTTGATCCAGGGGTATTCGCGTTCTGGGAAGTAGTACTGCTGGGGATTATTGCTACTCTCTTTTTTATTTACTCGCGAAAAAAGCGCTAGCTGGGAAACGCGGGCCTTTGAAACTTAGACAGTGACGAGGTTGTTTGCCAGTTCCGCTTGCAGGGTCCGCCGCGCGACAACCCGGGCGATCGTTTCGGTTACCTGCGGGAAGTCAAATGGTTTGCCGATGACCCCGCTAATCAGATCAAGCTCGCCGGAAGGCGGTTTTGCCGTGGCGCCATAACCGGTCACCAGCACTACCGGAATCTCAGGTTTTATCCGCTTCAAGGCCCGGGCAGTTTCCCAGCCGTCCATCTCCGGCATGGCCAGATCCGTGAAGACCAGATCAAAACTCTGAGCTTTGAACTTTGCGATTGCTTCGCGGCCGCCTTCGGCGGCTACTACTCGATGCGTCAACTCGGAGAGCATCTCAGTAAGCGTCTCGCGCACGAACGCCTCGTCATCGATCACAAGTACTGAAAGCGAGGGCGTGTTCGCTTCTACTACCGGCAAGGCGGCGGCGGCAGGTTCGCGGTTTGACATTGGAAAATCGAGAGCAAAGGTTGTCCCTTGTCCCGGTTTGGACTCCACAGTTATCAACCCGTCATGCCTTTCAATGATTCCGTAACTGACTGCCAGCCCCAGACCTGTTCCCTGCATTCCTTTTGTCGTGTAGAAGGGTTCGAATACTCTCTGGCGCACGTCTTCGTCCATACCAGTACCGGTGTCTGAAAAGCGAAGACTGAGCCGATCATCTTTGCGCGCGCAATTGATTGTCAGGCAGCCTCCCTGGGGCATGGCGTCGACGGCATTCACGATCAAGTTAACGAAAACCTCGCGCAACTCTGAAGCGTTGCCACGTATAAAGAGGGACTTCTCAGCATTCATGACCACTTCAATGTTCGAACCACGCAGGCGGGCTTCGTTCTCCCAACGCGTGCGGGTTATCTCCACGGCATCGCCCACCAGTGAACTTACGTCAAGCAGTTCGAACTCCTTAGCGTGGGTCTTGCGCGCGAAAGTCTGGATGCGGCGCACTGTGGCAGCGGCGTCTTCGGCGGCGGTTTGAATGATGTCCAGGTTACGAATAGATGCTTCGTCATGAACCTGCCGGCGCATTAACTGCGCGCGCCCGAGAATGGCGGCCAGCGAGTTGTTGAAGTCATGCGCCACGCCTGATGCCAATTGACCCAGGGCACGCAGTTTGTCAGCGCGGGCTGCCAGCTCGCGCTCCTGTTTTTGTTCGGTAATGTCACGAGCGATTCCCAACACGCCCGTGGTCCGACCTTCGACGACCAGCGGCGCATTATCCACTCGCGCATAGCGCAAACTGCCCTCGCCGTCGAAGTATCGCGCTTCGTATGTTTGCGCCTCTCCGCCCATCGCGTTCGCGAAGTGCTCGTTTACCAGTTCGCGATCCTCTTCGTGAATCGCTTCCAGCAGATTTTTGCCGATAAACTCATCGAGGCGCCATCCCAGGCCCTTCAACGTGGCGCTATTGCACCACTGGAACCGGCCGTCCGCGTCAACGGCGTAGATCGATTCGCGCGCGCTTTCCAATATGTTCGTAAGTAATGACTGGCGCTCGCGAGCTACCGCTTCGATCTTTCGTAGTTCGGTCACATCCCGCGCCGTGCAAACAGCGCCGGCAGTTCTACCGTCCCGCGCGAAGACAGGCTCTACTGTGACCAGTAGCGGACGATTTAGTCGTTTGGGCGTAATCTCGAGAGTGACACTTCTGGATTCGGCAAGGGCCTTCTCGACAATGCAGAACTCATCGTCCGCGCTGGTCTGGAGTATGTCGCAACAATGTCTGCCTGATAGCAGCTGCGGACTGAGATGTTCGAAATCGGCGCCGGCGCGATTGACACGATTCAGCTGGCCGTTGCGGTCAAACATGAATATGCCGTCCGACATGGCGTCAAACGTCGATTCCCATTCTCTCTTGGCGCGTTCAACCATCTCGAATAGTTCGGCCTGGGCTATGCCAATGGCCAACTGGGCCGCGACGGATCCGACCAGGGCAACTTCATCATCAGTCCAGTAACGAATTTCATCCGTTTGATTAATGCAAAGGGCGCCACGAAATTGCCCGTCGACGACCACCGGGTACTCTATTTGCGATTTCAGCCCGAGGATCTCTGCATTCTTCCGGATACTCTTATTAAACTGCGCTGGACCGGCGGAATAATTCAACGCATCATCAATTACGATAGGCGTCAATGAATGCAGCAGCTGTTGCCCTACCGGATCGTCGTAGTGCACGTCAATGTGTTTAACGCTGGGACATCCCGGCGCCAAATATTCGTGCTGAAGTGGCGAAGGCGAGTTGGTTGCATCGTAGAGACGTAGATGAACACGCGAGGCAGAAAGTGCTCGTCCCAATTCTCTGGTTGCCGCGCTCAGCACCTCAGGAAGACTTAACGACGCGCGGATAGCGAGGCTCAATCTGTTTGCCAACGCTTCGCGCGTCGAGGTGGCCTCGGCCTTTTGGTAAAGTTTCGCCTGGCGGATCGCGATGCCTGTTTGATCGGCTACGGCCTTGGCCACGGCGATGTCGGATTCACTCCAATGCCTGACTTCTTTAGTAGTGGAGAGTGCAAATGCTGCGGGCGTCTCGTCGCCGGCTTTGATTGCCACATACATGATTGAGCGCACATCCGCCTTGCGCAGAACTTCCTGATAGAGATCAGCGACGCGCGGATCGTTTGCTACATCGTCGAAAAAGAGGGTGCCTTCTTTCTCGAGACCCATGATCAACTTACCAAGTTTGCCGACTTGAAAGTCGTGCCCCGCCGCGAGGACTTCAGGTACATGATACTCGGCGACGTTGGTGACCCTGCCGCTTTGGTCGTTTTTCATGAACAGTGAACAACGATCCACCTCGAGGTGCGCTCCCAGTTCAGTCACTGCAGTTTGAAAGACTTCCGCGATGTCCAGCGATTGGCGGACCGCCTGTGAAATGCGATTCGTCATCGCAGCGCGCTCGGCTTGTTGCGAAAGCGCATCTTCAGCGATGCGGCGTCCAGTTATGTCGACACCAACTCCACCCACAAACTTCTGTCCCGAGACATCCGTCGTGGGAAACTTGAAGACCAACCAATGGTGAAGCATGCCATCCGGCGTAGGAACAGTCTCCACGATCTCCTGCGGTACCCCGGTTGATAGCACCTGCAAATCGTTGTCATGCGTGCGCTGGGCGGTCTCCGGTGGCAGCCAGTCAAAGCTCGTTCGGCCGCGCAGGAAATCCAATTTCTGTCCAAACAGGTGCTCGAATGGCTTGTTTACATAAACGTAAGCACCCGCTTCGTCTTTCATAAAAGCGATCGCGGGACTGTTATTCATGAAGGCGTGAAAGAAAGTCTGGCTTTCCCGCAGTGCATCCTGAGCGCGTTTACGTTCGGTGATGTCGCGAGCGATACCTTGTACTGCAGCCGGCGTGTCGCCGCGATATACGAGACGGGTGCTGACTTCCAGAGCAACTCTTTGGCCGTTCTTAGCGATTATCACGAGCTCATAGACCGTCGCCCCGGCGTTGATGGCCTTACGCGCGAGCATTTGCCGCGCCAGCCCCAGGTAGTCAGGCGCCAGAACGTCGGCGATATTCATCTTCAGGGCTTCTGCAACACTGTAGCCAGTGATCGTTTCCCCACTCTTGTTCAGGGAGATGAAATTGCCGCTGAGGTCGTGCGTGTAAATGATATCGTTGGCATTATCAAACAGCTCGCGGTAGTTCGCTTCGCTATCGCGTAAAGCAGCTTCGGCGTTCTTGCGCTCCGTAACATCACTCGCCAGAACCAGCTTGGCCGGTCTGCCTTCGAAATCGAGAGAATGCCACGTGATTTCGACATCGATCAGTTCACCGTTTTTTTTCTGGTGCTGCCAACTGCCGGAGACATCGTGGTCAGTGGTTACTTTTGAAAGATCCGCAAGGAGAGTGGGAACATCTTCGGCCCGTCGAATGTCCTTGAGAGTCATTCCCAGAAACTCGTCGCGCGAAAATCCATAGTGATGTATCGCCGCATCATTCACTGCCAGAAATGCCAGCGTCTCGACGTCAAACACCCACATGGGATGCGGGTTGGATTGGAAGAGTATGCGGTACTGTTCTTCGCTCGCACGCAAGGTTTCACTGGCGCGCTTTCGCTCGGCCAGCCGCGCTACCTTAACCAGCAATTCATTCTGACGAAAAGGTATCTCCAGAAAATCATCGGCCCCCGATTCAAGCCCCTGCAGTGCTACTTCTCCCTGTGAACGTAGCGCGCTTACCAGGAGAACCGGAATATTCGCAGTGCGTGCGTCATATTTAAGACGTCGAGATAGCTCCATCCCATCTATCTCAGGCATCACGACGTCGGAGATGACGGTATCGATTTTGATGAGGCGCGTAAGTTCAAGGGCCCGACTCCCACTATTAGCGCTTACTATTTTGTATCCTTCATCGCCCAGCATGTCGACGAAGAGCGCAAGCATTTTGGGGTCGTCATTGACGACTAACACGGTGGCGGGATTTTTTGCTGCCATCTTTGTTTTTGCGTTGCTCTCCGTATTGCGAGAAGCCAACGCGATCAGACTGCATGGATGAAAGAAGATGGAACCTAAGCCGCTTGCGACTTTGATCGAGTTCCAGTGTTTTGATTAAGCATGGCCGAGAAGCGGGGCGGGTTCACCGAGCCGGACAGAGGGGCCGGCGACAACGCAGTATAGCAAGGCCAACCGTGTTTGTCACCACTTAACGTGTGAGAAAGCTTATGAATTCAGGGGTTTTTCGGACTTCGGGAGGGTTTGGCTGGATCGATTGTCTTGGCAAAATAGCCCTGGCGGTGGGTGAGGCGAAGGTTCTGGCTACGCAGGTCAGGATTCGTGATTTCGATATCTATGCGCCGGTAGGAACCGTCCCGGTTCTTGTTGGAGGGCGAGTAAGCCACGAGGTACTGCTCCCTGAGGTCGCGCTGGATCTGAACAAAAGCCTCCCGTAGTTCTCTCTCGCTCCTGGGAAAGTACGCTCGGCCACCTGTTCGTTCAGTTATTTTGCGCAATGAGCCTTCGTCCACCCCTCGCTGGTAACTATCACCGATTCCGATAGCGTAAATCAGGGCATCCGCTTTTAGAGCGCTGTCGACGGCGTCCTGCATCTTCATCTGGCTGATTGTATCGTCACCATCTGTCAGCAGGATGATGGCCCGGCGAGAGTGTTCGGCAGTATCGGATAACACTTCATCGGAGGTGGCGCAGATCGCATCCCATATAGCCGTGGCCATAGCCAGTTCCTGGTT
>JBDUCF010000026.1:0-15430 GCA_040003545.1 Pyrinomonadaceae bacterium
CCGGCGCGGCGCGCGACGAAAGTCGATCCGCTGAAGGCGCTGCGCTACGAGTAGGTCAGAACCACCTGCGGTAGCGGGTGGTTGAACCAGCGCGATCAAGCAAGTGGGACGAGAGATCAACCACCCACTACGGCAGGTGGTTCTGACGGCAATTGGAAAAGACTGGAGGAACGAAATGTTTCAAGACTTCCGACATGGCCTGCGAATGTTACTGAAGAACCCCGGCTTCAGTGCGGTGGTCGTGTTGACGCTCGCGCTGGGCATCGGCGCCAACGTCGCACTCTTTTCGGTAGTCAATGGCGTCCTGCTAAATCCGTTGCCCTTTCCCCAGCCGGAGCAGCTTGTGACGCTCGACCAGAGCAAGCCGAACTTCGAAACAGGCGCGATCCCCTACCCGAATTTTCGCGACCTGCAAAAAGAGAACAAGACGTTTTCGGCTATGGCCATTTCCCGCGGGTACGCCTTCAGTCTGATAGGCACGGGTGAAGCCGAGCGCGTTAGGGGCCGCTATATCACCGCGGACTTATTCTCTGTGCTTGATGTGAAGCCCGCGCTGGGGCGGGCCTTTGCGCCTGGCGAAGATGAGCCCGGCGCCGCGCCGGTGGTGATGATCAGCGCCGACCTTTGGCAGCGCAAGTTTGGCGCTGCGCCAGATGTGGTGAGTAAAGGCCTGACTTTGGATGAGAAGACCTACACGATTATTGGTGTGATCCCAGCGAACTTCAGTCTCTTTCCTGGCAGTGATGTGTATGTACCGATCGGCCAGTGGAATAATCCTGCGCTAAAGTTTCGCAGCGCCGCTTTGGGACTTCACGGGATTGGCCGGATGAAGCCTGGCGTCACCATCGGGCAGGCGCAAGCCGACTTGAGTTCCATCATGGGGAGACTCGCTGAAACCTACCCTGATACGAACAGAGGCAACGGCGCGAAGGTCTCTCCGCTCAAGGAAAGAATGATTGGTGGCATCGGGCCGACCTTGTGGTTGTTGCTGGGCGCGGTCGGATTCGTGCTGCTGATCGCGTGCGTGAATGTCAGCAACCTCTTGCTCGCGCGGTCAACCGGCCGGACCCGCGAATTTGCGATTCGGGCTGCATTGGGCGCAGGCCGTTGGCGCTTGCTGCGACAATCTCTTACCGAAAGCCTGCTGCTGGCACTTGCCGGAGGGGGACTGGGATTAGTTGTAGCGAGTTGGGGCACAAACGCCGCGCTCGCCGTCCTGCCCACCACGCTGCCACGCGCCTCCGACGTGAGATTGGATACTCGCGTTCTGATTTTCACCATCGCTATTTCAGTACTCACCGGAATTCTGGCCGGTCTCGCTCCGGCGCTGAGAACTTCGCGCTGGCGTTTGTCAGAAACTTTAAAGGAGGGCGGGCGCGGAGCCGGCACAGCCCGCGGGCGCGCGCAAGGACTGATGGTCGCAGTCGAGATGGCGCTCGCGGTCGTCTTGTTGATCGGCGCGGGACTGATGATTCGCAGCCTCACTGCGCTCTGGCAGGTTGATCCGGGTTTTCGTCCGGGCAACGTGTTGACCTTCTCACTCAGCCTATCTCCCTCAATGAGGACGGGCAGCCCGGAGGCAACTCGCGCGGCTTTGCGCGAACTCAGTGATCAGATCGGTTCGACTCCGGGCGTTCGCGCCGTTTCATTTTCAGCCGGCGGAATCCCGCTGGCGGGCGAGGACGACCTTTTCTTCTGGATCGATGGCCAGCCAAAACCGGAGAGTCAGAGCGAGATGAACATGGCCCTCGTCTACCGGGTTGAGCCCGGGTATCTGACGGCGATGGGCATTCCCCTGAAGCAGGGCCGCTTCTTTAGTAATCAGGATGATGAACGATCCCAGTCCGTGGTAGTCATCGACGAAGTCTTCGCCCGCAAATACTTCGGCGATACGGATCCAGTCGGCAAGCGAATTCGTCAGGATGGGCAGGACCCGCAGCAGATCATCGGCGTGGTCGGTCACGTGAAGCAGTGGAGTATCGATTCAGACGAAACGCAAACACTTCAGGCTCAACTCTACGAACCGTTCCGGCAGTTCTCGAACAACTCAATGAATGGGCTGGCTGCCGGCCTGGGGGTGATAACACGTTTCGAGGGCAACTCCGCGCCTTTCGAATCGATTCGTCGGGTCGCGCAGAGCCAGAACAAACAGAATGTGATCTCCAGACCGCAAACGATGAATGAAGTGATCGCCGCCTCGCTGTCGCAGCAACGGTTCTTGACGATCCTGCTCGACTCCTTTGCGGTGGTGGCGTTGTTGTTGGCAAGCCTCGGACTCTACGGCGTCATTTCTTATCTGGTGGGCCAACGGACGCACGAACTCGGAATTCGCCTCGCGCTGGGGGCGCAACGCAAGGACGTTCTGCGTCTCGTCTTAAGTCATGGAATGAAGATGGCTCTGGGAGGCGTGGCCCTTGGCGTGGTGGCCGCGCTGGGACTGACGCGTCTGCTGTCAAAGATGCTCTACGGCGTAAGTGCGACCGACCCCGCGACCTTCGCGGTAATTACCTTGCTGCTGATCACAGTCGCACTTTTGGCGTGTTTTATTCCGGCGCGCCGCGCGACCAAAGTCGATCCGCTGGTGGCGTTAAGGTACGAGTAGGCCAGTTCGTTTTTAGCCGCAGATTTACGCGGATAAACGCGGATCAGGAAAAAACAAAAAACACAAACCATAAAAACACACAACACAAACACACAACAATTGACAATGAATCAAGCAGAAGAAAAGTTTTTGACATCTGCGTCATCCGCGTTAATCCGCGGCTGATAAAGCTTCAGTGAATTAACTAAGGAAGGTTGGACTACAAATGGAAACGATCTGGCAAGACATCCGCTACGCACTGCGCATGCTTCTGAAAGCACCGAGTTTCAGCATCGTCGCGACGATTGCGCTGGCGCTGGGCATAGGAGCGAACACGGCCATCTTCAGCGTCGTCAACGCGGTGCTGTTGCGTCCTTTGCCATTTCCGAACTCGGAACAGTTGATGATGGTTTGGGAGACGGACAACACGCGCGGCCAAACGCGCGGCTCGTCCTCTTATCTTAACTTTGCGGATTTGCGCGATCAGAATCACGTCTTTGAGCATACGGCTGCCTTCCACGGCAACGACTTCATTCTGACGGGGAAAGGAGAGTCAGCGCGCCTTCAGGGCGCAGTCGTCAGCGCGGATCTCTTCCCACTGCTGGGCATCGCTCCAATGATTGGTCGAGGGTTTCTTCCGGATGAGGATAAGCCGGGTGATACGGGTCGCGTGGTAATCCTAAGTCAGGAGCTGTTTCAAAAGCGCTTCAACTCAAACGCGGGTGTGCTTAATCAGCCGATGGTGCTCGACGGCAAGACCTACACGATTGTCGGGGTTATGCCGCGCGCGTTTCAATTCCCAATTCAAAACGAACCGGTCGAGTTATGGACCACCTTTGCGGTTGAAAGGGAGGGCAAAGAGCCAATCACCGAAGAACGAGGAGCGCATTATCTGCAGGTGATCTCGCGTCTCAAGCCGGGTGTTTCAAAAGAGCAGGCGCAGGCTGAGATGACTTCAATCAGTTCCCGGCTGGAGCAACAATACCCGGACAAGAATCTGCACAAAGGAACCCGGGTCGAGCCGGCGCTCGAGGCCCTGGTGGGCGATGTGCGCCCCGCTCTACTGATCCTTCTCGGCGCCGTGGCTTTAGTGCTTTTGATTGCCTGTGCCAACGTGGCGAACCTGCTGTTAGCGCGCGCCATGACGCGCCACAAAGAGATGGCCATTCGCTCGGCGCTCGGCGCCAGCCGCATGCGCGTTGTCCGCCAGTTGCTCACCGAGAGCGTCATGCTGTCCCTGGCCGGCGGTGCTCTGGGATTAATACTGGCCGTCTGGTGGTCGGACCTTCTGGTGACGTTGGGCAAGGACGAGATTCCGCGAGCGCTACAGGTCGGGCTGGACTGGCGCGTGCTCGCCTTTACCCTGGTGGTCTCGATCTTAACCGGGATTATTTTTGGCCTGGCGCCCGCGCTTCATTCTTCGAAGACAGAGCTTACCGAGACGTTGAAGGAAGGAGGCCGTGGCTCAGGCGAAGGCGCGCGCCGCAATAGGGTTCGCGGCGTGTTGCTGGTGACCGAATTGGCAATTGCCGTGGTGCTGTTGGTTGGCGCCGGTTTGCTCATTCAAAGCCTCTGGCGTTTGCGGCAGGTAAGTCCGGGATTCAATCCGCAAAATGTTTTGACCTTCACGGTCGGGATTCCCGAAGTGAAATACCCAACCGCGAAGCAAGCCCAGTTCTATCACGACCTGAGCGCGCGTCTGGGGTCGTTGCCGGGAGTGAAGTCCGTTAGCACCATCCTGCCTCTGCCGCTGAGCGGAGACGCGTTCCGCCTTTCATTCGAGACAGAAGGCCGCCCCATAGCGAAAGGCGACCTGCCCGGCGCTGACTTTTTCGCCATCAGCAACGGCTACTTCAAGACAATGGGAATACCCTTGTTGAAGGGACGAGTCTTCAGTGAACGCGATGGCAAGGAAGCGCCGGCGGTGATCATCGTCAACCAGGCCTTTGCGCGAAAGTTTTTTCCCGGCGAAGACCCGATCGGTAAACATATCAAGCCGGGAATCTCAACCGACGAATCCAAACCGGCAATGCGCGAGATCGTCGGGGTAGTCGCTGATGTCAAGAACCGTAACCTCAGCTCCGAATGGCGGCCCGGATTTTTCGTGCCGCAGGACCAAATCCCTTTCAACCAGGTCACCGTTCTGATCAAGACCGATAACGATCCCCACAGTCTGATTACTGCGGCGCAGAACGAAGTCACTTCGATGGACCGGGAGGTGCCCATCTACAACGTCAAGACAATGGAAGACTATCTGGCCGCTTCGGTCGCAGCGCCGCGTTTCAATACGACGCTACTGGGAATCTTCGCGTCAGTGGCCCTGGTGCTGACTATCGTCGGCTTGTATGGCGTGATGAGTTATTCGGTGGCCCAACGCACGAACGAGATTGGGATCCGCATGGCCCTCGGAGCCCAGACTCGCGATGTGTTGCGGTTGATAGTTTCGCAGGGCTTCAAACTGGTGATATTGGGCTTGGCCATCGGCCTGCTGGGCGCGTTCGCTCTTACGCGTGTGATGGCCAGCTTGCTGTTCGGCGTGACCACGAAAGATCCCGTGACCTTTGCCGTTGTCGCGATGGTGTTGGGATTTACTACCTTGCTGGCGTGCTATATCCCGGCACGGCGGGCGGCGCGCATCGATCCGATGGAAGCCTTGAGATACGAATAGGCAGAATAACGTCGGGGAGTAGCTGAGATCGACCAGTATCGGATCAGTTTGCCTGCTGGTTAATCTCATTAGCACCTGGCTTCAGCCAGGTGTTGCAGACGATCTGCGATCCTAAACCGTTTTAACGGTTTACAAGTGAAACCGTGAAAACGGTTAGCGTTCTGGTCGTAACTAATGATCACCGCACTGAAGTGCGGTGCTAATGAGAATTTCAAACCGTCCCACTACTGATACCCCCTGCCTCATGAGTGACTTGTACAGGTCTGTGATAGCCTTCCAATTCTTTGACTGACTGACGCCTGCGACCTATGCCTAGAATTCTCATTGCCGACGATCAAGCTGACGTGCTCGCGGCTTTGCGCCTTTTATTAAAAGGCGATCTGTTCGAGATTGAAACTGCCTCATCACCGGCCGGGGTGCTGAAAGCGATCAACGCGCAGGATCTCGACGTGGTTCTCATCGATCTGAACTATGCGCGCGACACTACCTCGGGCAGCGAAGGCATGGATCTTCTTTCCCGAATCCAGGCTATCGATCCGACTCTGCCGGTGATCGTGATGACGGCGTGGGGCAGCGTCGATCTTGCGGTCGAAGCGATGCGCCGCGGGGCGCGCGACTTTATTCAAAAGCCCTGGGACAACGCGCGTTTGCTGGCGGCCGTGCTTACTCAGGTTGAATTGGCTGAGGCCCTGCGGCGCGGCCAGCGTCTGGAAGCAGAGAACCTGGCCCTGCGCGATAGCGCCGCCGATGCAGCTTCGAAGATGCCCCGGCTCATCGCTGACTCGCCGGCCATGAAAGCGGTTCTCAAGCTCATTGAGCGCATTGGACCCGCCGACGCCAACGTTCTAATCACCGGCGAAAACGGCGCCGGCAAAGAAGTCGTGGCGCGCGCCCTGCACGCAACTTCGGGCCGATCCGCAAAACCGCTGGTCTCGCTCAACGCCGGCGTGCTGGCTGAAGGCGTATTCGAAAGCGAGTTATTCGGTCATGTGCGCGGCGCCTTTACCGACGCCAAAGTGGATCGCGTGGGCCGCTTCGAATTGGCCGATGGCGGCACGTTGTTTCTCGATGAAATCGGAAACGTACCCCTGAATCTGCAGCCAAAACTTTTGCGCGTGCTGGAGACGGGAGAGTTTGAACGGGTAGGCTCATCGAAGACGAGGAAGGTTGATGTGCGCCTGCTTTCGGCCACCAATGCTGATTTGAATGCCGATGTGGCCCAGGGCAGATTCAGACAGGATCTGATGTTCCGTCTGAATACCGTCGAGATCCATCTGCCTCCGCTCCGCGATCGGCGTGAAGATATACAGTCGCTGGCCGAGCATTTTCTGAGGCAACACAGCGACCGGTACCGGCGCGCGAACATGGAATTCACATCGCAGGCAATTGAGGCGTTACGACAGCATTCGTGGCCGGGCAATGTGCGGGAGTTGGACCACGTAATCGAGCGCGCTCTGCTGATGAGTTCTAACGGTCTGATTACAGTTTTCGATCTGGCGCTACGGTCCACGCCCGATGCCGGCCTGTCGGCGCGCCTGGAAGAGATGAGTCTGGAAGAAGCTGAACGTTTGCTGATTACGAAGGCCCTGGCCCGTTTTGAAGGGAACGCGAATCGCGCTGCCGAAGCGCTGGGTCTGAGCCGCAGTGCGTTTTACCGCCGTTTGCAAAAGTACGGTTTATCGTAGTGTCCGGCAAACTTCGGCATTTCTGGCCAGGTAGATCCCTTGATCGATTATCGTTGGGATCAGAGCGGGCCTCATACCGCGAAGCGGTTACGACCTCCAGCCCAACGTTGCCGGCTCGGCGGCTACGTTGGGTGTGGGTGTATCGAAGAGGACGCAACCCCATCGGGGTTGAGGCGCAGTGGGATTTGTACCCCAGGGTAGCCGCGGCGGCAATCCTGGCTGAAAGTCATAACCGCTTCGCGGTACTTGATCAGATATTCGCCAAGTTTGTCCGACATGCTATGGCCACTTCTTCCAAACTTCCGAAGGGCGCCTCAATAGTTTCCAGCCTCGATCCCGCGCTAAAGCGTGGCGGCCGCCTGAAATTTGAAAAACGAGTTACCATTCTTGCTCTTGGTGCCGGTTTTCCCGCCGTCGCTCTCTGTGTGGCGTTGCTATGGTTCGACGGCTATTCGGGCAGAGTGCAATGGACTATCGATCTATTCCTTGTGCTCTTCTGGCTCGGGGTCTCCTTCCACCTGAAACAACGGATAGTTCGGCCGCTGCAAACTCTTTCGAACATCCTTGCAGCTATCCGCGAAGGAGACTACTCCATCAGGGGACGACGCGCTGCGACGGGCGATGCCCTTGGCGAGGTCATGCTCGAAGTGAACGACCTCGGGCAAACATTGCGCGAGCAAAGGCTGGGAGCGATGGAGGCGACCGCCTTGCTGCGCACGGTGATGTCGGAAATTGATGTGGCGGTTTTTGCCTTCGATGGCGCGCAGCGCTTGCGCCTGGTGAATCGAGCGGGGGAAAAACTGCTCGCCCAGCCCGCCACCCGATTGCTGGGCCGCACCAGCCTCGAGCTGGGACTCGCCGCCTGCTTCGAGCGCAATGAGGGCGACGGCCCGCGTACGATGCAGATGATATTTCCCGGTGGCTTCGGCCGCTGGGACATCCGCCAGAGCACATTTCGCGAGGGCGGCGCCCAACATCAGTTGCTGGTATTGACGGACCTCAGCCAAACACTTCGTGAAGAGGAACGAAGCGCCTGGCAAAGACTGTTGCGGGTTCTGGGCCACGAGCTGAACAACTCGCTGGCGCCGATCAAGTCAGTCGCCGGAAGTCTGGCGAACCTGCTGGGCCGGCAACCGCGACCCGATGATTGGGACGATGACATGCGGCAGGGGCTGGACGTGATTGCGTCCCGGGCCGATTCGCTGGCTCGCTTCGTCGAGTCGTATTCCAAACTTGCGCGTTTGCCCCAGCCTCGATTTGAACCGCTGAACATAGGCGCGCTGGTGCGTCGCGTCGCCAGTCTCGAAAGGCGTTTGCCGGTCGAGGTTGTTGCCGGGCCTGAGTTGGTCGTGCAGGGGGACAACGCGCAGTTGGAACAGTTGCTGATAAATCTGGTGCGCAATGCGGTGGACGCGTCCATGGAGAACACCGGCGCGGTAGGAGTCGGCTGGAGTCAAAACAATGGGCAGGTTGAAGTCCGGATCAGCGACGAAGGACCAGGACTGGCAAACACTGCTAACCTGTTCGTGCCTTTCTTTACCACCAAAGCAAAAGGGTCTGGCATCGGATTGGTTCTGTCCCGCCAGATTGCCGAGGCCCATGGCGGGACGCTGACGCTGGAGAACCGGCCGGCGCATCGAGGCTGTCAGGCGCTGCTGCGGTTGCCACTTTGAGTTTTGTCACTTTCGTAATTAACGAATTCAAGTTGGAAGGGCGGTGTTCAGAGTACCGACTTTAGTCGGGTCTTTCTTGAGACGCCAGAAAAAGCCCGACTAAAGTCGGTACTCTAAACGCGGCCCGCTCCCAGCAAAACCCAGCTTGCAAGTTCGCAGCTGGTGTTTCTCGTTAATCCTTTAAATCCTGTCTAAGGGGTAGGGTCCTAATTTCACTTTTCTCTGTGTAACCAGAGTACGCACAGAGATTATTCAAACCAGGACACTACCGTCTAAGGCCCGCGATTTTCGATTCATCACAAATCTGATATTCTAAACCGATTCAAGCGTCCTTTCGGTTAGCGAGTTGCCACGAAGCCCCCGTTGTTACACATGACCAACGCCTTCGCCTCATTCATCCTGAGATTCTCCAGCGGCATGCCGGGCCATATTCTGGCAATTGCGTGTGTGCTGACGGCGTTTGGCAGTGCCTTCGGGCAGTCAACCGAACAGGACAGGCCGACGCCAGTTCGCGCGAGCGACATCAGCGCCGCAATCGCAGTTAGAGATTTGGGAGACGCTCGCCTTACGCGCCACTTCTACATCTTCACCGCAACTCCGGGCGACCTCTTGATCTCAGTCGAAGGCAAGAACCTGAATGGCGACGTGGACATATTCACATCGGTAGGATTTCGGCCTTTAGCTAAACTCAGTTTGTACGCGAGTGAAGTAGCGGCAAAAACCACCAAGAGCATTTACCTGCGCGCGCGCCAGGATTTGATTCTGCGAGTGGAGGCGCGCAGCCCAAACGACGAGGAAGGCAACTACCGCATTCAATTCGGCGGGTCATTCGAACCCTTCAGCGGCGAGATCTCGACCGGCGACAATTCGACCCCCGCGGATGAGACGCCAACCTTGTCCGCTTCAAGCAAAAAGGGAAAGCGTGCTTCGGCAGTCGGAGCGCGAATTGAAGAGCCGCCTGCGCCCATTCAGGAACCACCTGCCGCGATCGAGGAGAAAGCGGACCAACCAAAAGTAGAAGCGCCGGCGGCAACAGCTGAGAAGACTGAACCAGTCAGGACTGCGCGCGGAAAAAAACCAACCCGGACCCGCCCGCCTCGCTCGGGTCGCAAGCCGGCCGCTGCCGCCGCAAACGTTGAAGGCGGTGTCAGCGAGAAAGCTGAAACCAACACGCCTTCGATTCCGTCAGCGCCTGAAGGCGGAGAGAAGTCCGGAGAAACCGGAAAGAGCGCCAGCGGAACCCCGGATACGCCCGCAACACAAGCAGAGCCAGGTCCGCGTCTGATTATTGAAATTAGAGATGGCGAGAAGATCGAGCGCTCGATGAGCACTGTGCGTCGCGTCGTGATCGACAACGGTCAAATTATTGTGATTTTGAAAACGGGTAAGATCGAGCGAGTACCGATGATAAGCGTTACCAGAATGTCCATCGAACCTTAGCTGGGTCCTTGTCTTAGTTCCTTCCATCTGTAATCCACTCTGGCGTTTCGTTTCGCGCAAAGGCGCTAAGAACTGAAGAGCGAAAGGCACAAACCCGATCAGTTCTATCTTCTCAGCGCCTCAAGTTTTTCTTTTCCTTGCGCCTTCGCGCGAAACTAAGTCACTACCTTAACTCTAATCAATTGCTTCCAGGGCTGCGCGCAGAGTTTCAATCGCCAGGGCTGCAGCGTGTTGTTTCCTGGCAGGTAAGCCATCAAGCGCCGTCACGATATCCTGTCGAACAACGTGGGCGGCTGCTTCACAGCTCATTCCTTCAATCATCTCCGTCAAAGCTGAACCGCAGGCAAGAGTCGGGGCGCAGCCGTAGGCGAGGAATCGCGCGGCTTCGATTCGGCCATCGCTAATGCGCAGAGATAACTGCAAACGATCGCCGCAGACCGGATTCGTTTGTGCCGCGGTCGCATTTGCGTCCGCTAATTCCCCCGCGTTCCGCGGATGGGCCACATGATCTTTGAAGGTTTCTGAATAAGGCACGGCCGGTTAACCGATAGCTCGTGCTTCGCGCGCCAGCGGCGAGAGGCGGCGCAGATTCTCGACCGCGCGGGTCAAAGCCTGGAGCACATAGTCAACGTCATCGTCGCAATTGTCCTTGCCAAAGCTGAAACGGATCGCCCCGCGGGCCCTCTCCTCATCCTTACCCAACGCTCGAATAACGGGCGATGGCTCCAGAGTGCCGGACGAGCATGCCGAACCGGTGGAAACCGCAACGCCCTGCATGTCCAGATTGATCAGCAATCCCTCGCCCTCAATGTAACGGAATGAAATGTTCGAGATGTTGGACAAGCGTTGCAGGGGATTGCCGTTAAGAACAACGTCGTTAATGCGCGCCTGGACTTCCGTTTCAAACCGATCGCGCAGGCGGCGAGCTTGTTGATTGCGCCCCACCATTTCCGATCGCGCCAGCCTTGAGGCTTCGCCGAACGCGACTATGCTCGCTACTGCTTCCGTTCCGGCCCGGCGCTCTCGTTCCTGATGGCCGCCAACGTTCTGCGTCGTCAGGCGTACGCCGCGCCGCACATAGAGTGCCCCGGCGCCCTTGGGTGCGTACATCTTATGCGCGGACAGGGAAAGCAAGTCGCATCCGATCTCTTCAACATCGATCTCAACTCGACCGCCGGCCTGCACCGCGTCAGTGTGAAACCTCAGGTGCTTTCGCCGCGTGCGTTCCTCCCGGACCAGCGCGCCGATCTCCGCCACGGGTTGAATCGTGCCGATTTCATTGTTCGCCATCATCACGGTAATGAGGACCGTGTCGTCTCGGAGGGCCGCGCGCACGTCATCCGTTCTCACCAACCCATCTTCATAAACGGGCAGACTGGTGATGGTCCAGCCGCTCTTCGCAAGTGACTCGCAAATTCCGCGCCCTGAAGAGTGCTCGATTGCCGAAGTAATGATATGGCGCCCATGGGCTTCGGCAGCTTCGCACAGGCCGCGAATCGCCAGGTTGTTTGCCTCCGTGCCGCCGGAAAGAAAAACAATTTCGTTTGCTCTGGCTCCGATTAGATCGGCCACATTGCGACGGGCCTGATCGATGGCGGCGCGCGCTTCCTGGCCAAAGAAATGGACGCTGGAAGGATTGCCGAACTTCTCGCTCAAGTATGGAATCATGGCCTCCAGGACGCGCGGGTCAACCGGTGTCGTGGCACTGTGATCGAGATAAACTCTTCGAAGTGGCGTCATACGTCAAAGGGCGGCGTTGTATGGGCAATCGGCTTGCGGCAGCCTGCCAACCGTCCACACCAAACACGGCATCAGATGTTCCATCTGGAGTACCAGCGATGGTGATGCTGGCGTCAATGCCGCGGTTTCCCGATTGAGTCTAGGTTGGGTTAACAGGAGCGTCAAGCGGCACGAAAATTGTTACAGTCCCAACTGGATACTGGTATTACCTGCTCGGGGACCCTCGAAACGTAAGCGCTTAATGCAGTCGGACCGCCCTTTGGGAAGGATTATTATGAGGCACATCAAGAATTTGTCTGCTTTGGTTATTGCGTTCATGCTCGCGGCTTTGCCGTGCGGCTTCGCGGTCACCGGCGTTTCTGCTCAAACTCAGGTGCAGGACCAGACACAGGATCAAGCCCAGTCGGGCGCCCTGCCGCGTGGTTATCGTACCGGCTACTCGGACGGCTATGCCGCCGGTTTCCAGGACGCTGCCCAACACGCGGCGCGCGCTTTTCAAAACAAATCAGAGTACCAGCAAGGTAATCGGAATTATTCGCCGGCCTATGGTGCGGCCGAAGATTATCGCGACGGTTATCAACAGGGATTCGAAGGCGGGTACAACGCAGGCTTCGATCACCGCGGATTTGATTCGACCATTCCGGGCTCGTTGGCCAGGAGGGGAAATGCCACGGCAGCTCCGGCGGATACCAGCGACGATTCAGTGGGGAACCCTAACGCCACTTCGCCCGCAGACAATGCGCCCGCCAATTCGCCAACCAATTCAAACGTCTCGAATCCGAGCAACACGTCCAATTCCTCACCTGTTTACCATTCGACCAATCGAGGTACCGTTACTATTCCTCGCAATACAGTGATGCGCGTTGAGCTGCTTACGAATCTCTCGACTGATGCCACGCAGCGTGGCGATCGTTTTCAGGCGCGTGTGATTGAGCCGTCGGAGTATGAAGGGGCAATACTCGATGGACAAGTGACTCAGGTTAAGCGGCCGGGAAAAGTGAAGGGAACTGCCCAGTTGCAACTTTCTTTTGAACAGATTCGCTTGCCCGATAACCGAGTGTCCCACTTGAGCGCACAGGTAATCGAAGTCATTCATACCAACAGCAACCAGGGCGTCGGCAGTGTCGATTCCGAAGGCGGAGTGCGCGGCGACAGCACAACCAGGAGCGATGTGACCAGGGTTGGTACCGCAACTGGAATCGGCGCGCTGATTGGCGCTATCGCCGGCGGCGGTAGGGGAGCCGCAATAGGCGCGGCCATCGGCGCTGGAATCGGAACCGCCGGTGTGGTAACCGACGAAGGTAAAGATATTCACCTGCGCCAGGGTCAGGAGTTAAAAATCCGCACCGCCAACGACGCCACGATTAGTTGATCTGGCGGACACAGGAACCCTTCGCCCTTCAAATCTCGAAGTTGAACTTTGAAACTTGAGGTTTGGAATCCCACGCAACAGTATCTACTTGCAGTCAGGAAGGTCTATCGACTTCCTGACTGCAGCGTGTTTTTAAGAGGTTTGTATTCCGTATAGAGGAAGAGCTGGAGCGACCCCACCGCCAAAATCCCCTCCTGGTGCTATACTTTGTCGATCGCTCGACCCGTTGAATCAGGGAAGATAAGCTTCCGGCGAGAGGGAGGACTGCCGATGAACGAAGCAACGCGCTTTACGATCATTTGCCCGGACTGTCAGTCGACTCTGACCGTGGACTCCCAGACAGGTGCACTCATTTCCCACGAAGAAAAAACCAAGCCGTTGGCTTCGTTCGAAGACATGGTCAAGGGCCTGGACAAACAAAAACAGGTGCGCGAACAGATATTTTCCCAGGAGCTGAGCTCGATGAAAGACCGCGAAAGACTGCTGGAAGAGAAGTTTCAGGAAGCGATGAAGCGCGCCGAAAAGGACAAGGGCAAGCCTTATAGAAATCCTTTGGATTACGATTAGGTCCGATCTCTATATCATCTAACCTTCAATGACAAGTTCTTGCCATCTTCGTCCCTAAGCGATCGCCTTTTCGCTGATGCATTCCAACCTCCGCACGTTCCTTGAGCTGCTTCGCCGCGAAAACGACCTTGTCACTATCGACGCTGAAGTTGATCCCTGCCTCGAAGTCGCGGAGATTCATCGCCGTGTCATCGAACAGTCGGGACCAGCTCTACTCTTCACGCGAGTGAAGGGAAGCAATTACCCGGTGGTGACCAACCTCTTCGGCACACCGGGCCGGATCGAACGCGCGTTTGGTCCGAAGCCGGCGGCGCTGGTTAAGCAACTTGCCCATGTCGCTGAGTCCCTGCTGCCGCCCCAGCCTCGGGAGCTTTGGCGGCATCGGTCGCTGGGGCGAGAGATTCTAAGACTCGGCACGAAAAATGTGGGCCGAGCTCCAGTCAAAGAAGTGTTGGACCAACCCGCGCATCTGGACCAGCTGCCGGTGCTAACTACATGGCAGGAAGACGGCGGGCCTTTCATCACACTGCCGCTGGTTTACACGGAGCATCCGGTAACCGGCAAACACAATCTTGGCATCTATCGCCTCCAGGTTTACGACGCCCAGTCCACTGGTCTTCACTGGCAGATTCAAAAGGGCGGCGGCTTTCATTACCACGCGGCCGAGGCGCTGGGGCAATCGTTGCCCGTCACCGCTTTTCTTGGTGGCCCACCGGCATTGATCATCGCGGCGATCGCGCCGCTGCCGGAGGATGTGCCGGAATTGATGCTGACGTCGCTCCTGGCCGGCGACAAGTTGAGGATGACCGGCAATCCTTTGAACGGGCATCGCCTGGTAGCCGAGGCTGAATTCGCCCTGGTGGGGAAAGCATTGCCACACGAACGAAGGCCCGAGGGCCCATTCGGCGATCACTACGGCTATTACTCGCTGCAGCATGATTATCCGGTTTTTCATGTTGACGCTGTTTTCCATCGGCGCGACGCAATCTATCCGGCTACCGTAGTCGGCAAACCTCGACAGGAAGATTTCTTCATTGGCGATTATCTGCAGGAGCTGCTGTCGCCGCTCTTTCCGCTGGTGATGCCGGGAGTGCGAAATCTTTGGACGTTCGGCGAGACGGGATTTCATTCGCTGTGCGCGGCAGTTGTGCGCGAGCGTTACGCGCGGGAGGCGCTGGTTTCGGGCTTTCGAATTCTGGGCGAAGGCCAGCTTTCGTTAACAAAGTTTCTGATGCTGACCGACACGCCGCTGGACCTCCGTGACTTTCCGCGCCTGCTCGAGCATGTGCTCGCGCGCTTCGTGCCGGAAACGGATCTCTTTATCTTTGCCAACACGTCAATGGATACCCTGGATTACACCAGCGGCAAGGTGAATCAGGGCAGCAAGGCAATAATGCTCGGGTTGGGAGAGCCACGGCGCGAGTTACCGCGCGAATTTCGCGGGCTCCTGCCAAATGGTATTTCGCGAGCTGAAGCGTTTTGCGCCGGATGTCTGGTTGTCGAAGGCGCCGCGTATTCCACAGATCCGCAACAGGCCGCGCGGCTCGCGCGCGAGGAAACATTTGCCGAATGGCCTTTGATAATTCTTCATGACAATGCTGACGTGGCGCGCTCGACCACGGATTTCTTGTGGGCGACGTGGACGCGGTTTGAACCGGCGGCTGACATTTACGCGGCGGAGACGGAAGTAGTGCGCCATCACCT
>JBDUCF010000264.1:0-4538 GCA_040003545.1 Pyrinomonadaceae bacterium
GCTGACACATTCGCGAACGACGATGCGAAGGATGACCCGATCTTCACCAGCTTTGCGATCGCTCTCACCGAGGCTGGGCGCAACGAGGAAGCCCTTGCCGTTTATGAACGCTACCTGCCTCGCTTTCCAATCATCGACGGCCACTATGCATACGCTCTCGCGCTGTTGGCAGCGGGCCGGCTCCTGGAGGGGTGGCAGAATTACGAGTTTCGCTGGCTGAGGCGACATGCAGCGGCCTCAGCGCCAAATGTTTTAGCGGGTCCGGTCTGGTCAGGGCAGTCCCTACGAGGTAAGACGATCCTGCTTCACGTCGAACAAGGATTCGGCGATGTTATCCAGTTTGTCCGCTATGCGCCCAAGGTAAAGGCCCTGGGCGCAACTGTCCTGCTCAGAGTCGCGCGTCCGATGAAAACACTGATGCAGGGAATCGAGGGAGTCGATAGGGTACTGGATCGCGACCAGGTTATTCCCGAATATCACTTTTACATTAATTTACTCAGCTTGCCCCGCGTTTTCGCCACCGCCCTCGACACAATCCCGGCAGATATTCCATATATCCGTGCTGACAGCGGGCGTGCCCGCCGTTGGGCGGCCCAACTTCGCGCCGATACAACGCCAAGGGTCGGGCTGGTGTGGGCGGGAAACGCGGTACACCCGAATGATCGTTTCCGTTCGCTGACTTGGTCGATGCTGCAGCCGATTTGGAAGGTCGAAGGAGTCCGTTTTGTCTCTCTGCAAACGGGGCCCTCTGCGGCGGGACCGATAGCAACATTACAAGTGGAAGTGGATTGGGTAGAAATCGGCCCGGAGCTCGAGGATTTCAGCGATACGGCGGCGGTGATCAGCCAACTGGATCTGGTCATTTGCGTGGATACCGCGGTTGCGCATCTGGCAGGCGCGATGGGCAAGCCTGTCTGGGTGATGCTGCCCCAGCCTGCCGATTTCCGCTGGCTGGAAGGGCGCGAAGACAGTCCTTGGTATCCAACGATGCGGCTGTTCCGCCAGAGCCGGCGTGACGACTGGACCGACGTGATAGAGCGCGTCAAGTCAGCGCTGGAAAAACAAGTGTGGGAAGGTCTGCACGCAGCGGAGCCGACTCAGACCGCGAAGCCGGTACCTGTAGCGCCGCAGCCATTGGGGACGCTGGCGGCGCTGAAAGCAGGCCAGCGTCCGGGACTAAGCGCCGTAGCGGAGACGCGAGCGGGCACTCTGCAGTATCTGCCGGACGAGCCGATCGTCGGCGACGCGATCGGCTGGTACGGCGAGTATCTTCAGCCACAGCTGGATTTGTTGGCCAGGATCGTTCGGCCAGGGGCAACGCTGATGGAAGTGGATGCCGGCATAGGCGCGCACGCGGTGTTCCTTGGAGCGATGTTGGGCGAAGCTGGACATTTGTTTTTGTACGAGTCGCGGCCGATACTGCAACGGATATTGCGGCAGAATCTGGCGGCCAAGGGCGTAAAAAACGTGACGGTGATGCGGCTGACCCTGGGAGGGACGGGTAAGTTGGACAAGACGGCTATCGGGGAAGTGGCAGGCGCGAGCCGGTTGACGGCAGGAATCCCCATTACCAAAACGTTGGACGAACTACAACTGCGGCGTCTGGACTGGCTAAAGGTGAACATGAATGTTGCCGCATTAGACGTGCTCAGTGGGGCGAGTGAGACGCTGTGGCATTTGCGACCGCGACTGCTCATGGGCGTGCCAGACGAAGCGACGTTGCTCGAGCTGACGCAGCGGGCGCAAGAATTCAGCTACCGCTGCTGGCGAATAGAGACAGCATTGTTCAACCCGCACAACTTCAATCAGCGCGACAAGGATATTTTCGGTGGCGGCACGGCGCTCGCGCTGTTGTCGATTCCGGAAGAGATTGAAGTCGACATCGCGCTCGACGAATTCGTCGAGCTATGATCAGCGGGTCGCAGCTCGCGAACTACGCTCGGGAAGGCCAGACGTAGAACGGCTGAAGCGCCGGCCTGGGCTCGTTCCATAACAGCATCGCGTGATCGACCATGTCCGATACACGCTGGGCAAAATTCTCTCGCGGATATATGACGCGAAAACGCTCGCCGAAGGCTACCGCCATATCAAGGTAGCGATCAGGCTTGGCTATTGCCTCAGCTATACGGTGCCTGATCGAGTCCGTATCGAACTCGTAGATCAGATCTGTGAAGTCCGTAAAGTTGTCGCAAAGCCAGCCTTGCCGATTCGTCAAAACGAGAGAAAAGGAACCCGCTCCACGCTGCACGCGATCATGCGGCCAGCCATCGACGTTGGCCGACATATCAATGACCCCTAGTTGCTCTCCCAAATCCTGATGACTGGCACGGACGTCTTTGCCCTCCAGCAATTGCGCCCGCTTGCCCGAAAAATCAAGATGGCGCCAGAAATTTCCTTGCACGATGACCGGAAAATCAAGTATCGCTTCCGCGATCATCGTGCTTTTTACACGCCGTAGATAATCGTCCATCTGCGCAGAAAAGAAACACACCATCTCCCGTGGCGGTTCTCCACCTACATCGTTTGACTTCAGAAAATCAACTACAAAATCGCCGATGTGGAGGGTGCCGCCTTTGAGTCCAAGAGGTGTAATTGCGTCCGCCATCGCGACAATGAGCCGTGCCGTCGCGGCGGGCAAGCGAGATTGCCACAAACTACGGAGCTCAACGGGCGAATTTCCATTTTTCAAAAATACCAGCTTACCTTCGCGCCGTCGCGTGACGTCGAAACTACGTCGCTCTATCGGGACCATTGGAATCGGAGGTATCAACGACGCGAGCGCGGTCGCGTTCCCGACATATCGGCGGCGAAATTCGATGAATTCGGAGGCCTGGTAAAGATTGACGCAATTGCGTGGAATATCCTGGTGACGTTTAGGAAAGTAGGCTGGAAGGTCCCCTTGCAGCTTGACGAGGGGAACATTAAATATTTCAAACGCGCTTGCTGTTTGGCCGGTCCCTTCGTCCTTGATGCCCAATTCCTGCCCGATACCTAGCCACGTCATGGCAAAACGGACTTCATTATTGCGCATGAGCTCGACTGCATATCTCAACTCCGACGCCTCGCCTTGCATGTCCACCTGAACGATGGCATGGCCGGCCTGCTGCAGCGCCTCCCCATAGTCCTCCATTAAGCCCTGAATGGCGTCGTTTGCGCCTCGCGCAGAGAGGTTGAGAACAATATTTTTAGTCATCGTGTGTTTCTTTTTTTGACTTATTTGAATGGAACCGTTTCGCAAGCCAGCTACCTGCCGTCTCGACCGGATCGGAAGCCAAAGGGCTGCGGGCCGAAATCACGGATTCAAGGTCAGCTATTTTTGCACTCATCTCATTGATCACAGTCGCCGCTCGTGCGCTGGCGTATCGACCGTACTGGTCCGATTCACCGGCCAGCGAGATTAGGTCTCTTGCTCGAATGCCGGCCTGAGATGACTCATTCTTTCCTTCCGCGGGAACCGCCTCGAAAAGTTGATCGAGCCCGAATCGCTTAGTCCACATAAATCTACCGGACATTGCAAGCCACCCTAACTTGGCTGCTCGCGGCAGCGCGGGGTCAATATTGCATTGCGCTAAATCGTTTTCGAAAGCCTTGGCGAATAGGTCCTCGTCGATCCCGGCGTAGTGCCGAAGTACTTTTCCAAACTCCCATTCAAGACGCGTCACTACGCTTGGTCTCGGGGCGCTCGCGTTACCCTCCCCCCCCACGATGCGAAATAACGTCATAACCTCAGGCATCAGGAGAAATTGGTAACGCTGTATGAAACGCACCCATAGGTCAAAGTCGTGAACCTGCGCCAGCCGCTCGTCGTATAAGCCAATATCGTCGTGGCACGAGCGGCGGATCATGACCGTAGGGTGGCAAAGGCTGTTTCCGCGGAAGAAGAAGTCTCGCAACCACTCGTGCCGAGGTTTATTCTCGACCTGAAAGATATTGCCGTAAAAGGTTTGACTCGGCGGCACGACCTGATCGACATCGTCGATAAACTCGGGCATGCCAAAGATCGCACCAAGATCGGCTCTTGCGTCCAGCAGTGCCGACTGCGTCCGTAGTTTGTCGGAGAGGAAGATATCATCAGAGTTCAGGACTGCGATGTATTCTCCTCTTGACCTGCGTATCGCATCATTCAACGCAACGCAGACACCGCTGTTCTGCCTCAGTCGATGAAAGCGAATCCGAGGATCTTTGAAGGAGGAAACTATATCGGCGGTCGAATCCGTCGACCCGTCATCGGTGACACAAAGTTCCAGATCATCCAGCGTCTGCATTAGCACGCTCTCGATCGCGGCGCGAACGAACCTTTCGTGATTGTAGGCGGGCATGACGACGCTGACCTTCGGCATTTATATTCTCCTGCAGTAACGGCCGCACTCTGAGCGACTACCGGATGGGGAGTGAGCCGATGCGCGAGTACGCGCACCGTTAAACTGAGCAAGCTTGGCATCTGGCAGCGGCCGGCCCCGACGACATGTATGCATCGTCACCAAACTCTGTCAGCCTCGCTCGACGAGTATCTCCCGTTGAAGAAAGGCGGCGTACTT
>JBDUCF010000265.1:0-4530 GCA_040003545.1 Pyrinomonadaceae bacterium
AATTTGGTACCTGGTCACCCAGGGTTGAAGCAACCCTGGGCTTTAGGACGTAACCGCTTCGCGGTACCAGTACCCGGTATTGTGTTGCACTTCGAACTTGAATCCACCCTTCACAAATAATAACTGGAAAGTGAATTATTAGAACAGGACCCACGAGACGCGATTCCGGGGCGCGGCTTGGCAAGACTTGTGGATCTTTCTGAATTGAGTGGTGAATGGCTTGACGAGAGCGGCAGGCGCTGCAGGGCAATCTACGGCCCGCACTCAGCACTGGTGCGCGTAGCCAGTATGCCAAAGCGAGATTGATACTCGCTCGAAGTGACAAAGGCGCAAATCATCGACCGGTACGCGACGGAATCGTTTGGCAACTTGTGCTCAAGCACCTTCAACCAGGAATCAAAACTTAGCTGGTCGGGATCGCGCCGCAGATATCCGAAGTATTGCATCAGAACAAACGCGCGGTTGTACTCGGCGCGCCCGAGGGTTGGATCGTCGGCGAGGCGTCGCAAAATCACAGCGCGACTGCGGTCGCTGCCGTCATCCATCGCGATTAAGGCCCGCCGTTCTAAAGAAAGATCGACTCCAGTGCTTTGTTGAAGTGAAGCCAGTAGGGCAATGCTGAATTGGGGAGCGGTCATGCCGGTTGGATACTTCAGTTGAAACTCAGGCCGCTCAACAAAGGCCCGGACAAATGCCTCTTTACCAGCCTCAAGATTAGATAAACCGGCAATCTGAGCGCGGTCGGCGGTAAATTCTGTAAAGAGCGGGCGCCGTCCCAAAGCGGATTTGTACAGCCGGTACACGAATGGGCCTGTGTTCTGAAACTCAGGGTCCATGAACAACTCTTCCGACACTTCAATTCGACGCTGACTAATGCACGAAGCATTCGATCCGCATTGCGCGATTTCATTGGTTCGGAAGAGGAGCCCACCGTCATCCGGTTTTCGACCGAGAAGATCGGCGTAATGTTGCCGCACAAAAAACTGTGCATCATCGGCCGGGTTTGTATAAGCGGAGGAATTGACTCCTGGATCAATTGTCACCGCGCCAGCGAGATAAGCCACTTCACCCGAGTTTGCCTGCAGGCGAATACTGTAGTCGCCGAATGGCGCGTTGGCAGCAACAGATACATTGAAGCTGATAACCGGATAGCTGGTGCCGAACTGCTGTAGCGCGAGGCTGGCGGGATCTACTTCCACGAAAGGCGAGCTTACGTGAATGCTTGTGCCCGGCACGTTATCTACGCCGGCGCCGCCAACATAGATCGTATACGTCTGGCCGGCTTCAAGCGGCAAAGGGGTGGTGGAAAGCTCTCCATTTAAGCCAATCACCTGCGGCATCAGCGCCGGCGGCGGAGTTGAAAACAGCAGCAGGTTGACTGGAGTTGTCGCACTGGCAGCGACGGTTACCTTCTTTGAACGAAAATTGGAAAACTCAGTAGTACGAAAGAGCGGCTTGGTAGCTGCCAATCCCGAATAGGAGCCCCCGGTCCCGGTAATATCAGATGCAGCCACTGGTCCACTCAGGCTTTGCAGCACCACGCGATACGCTCCGGGCGATAATCCGTCGATGCGATATTCACCGGTGCCCAGGGTGATGTTGCCGGCCACGACTTTGCCTGTTGCGATGTTTTCCGCGAATACGTGCGCGCCGAAGACGACCGTTGACAGCTCCCCATTTACGGCGTCGGCCATGAGCTTGCCCGCGATCGAGCCTGTGACCGTTGACGATCCGTAAAGTGCGCGGGCGCCGGCGCAATCATCTTCTGCCAGGGTGCGCCCGGTCAGGGCAGGCAAACTGTACGCACCGTTCTTGCTTTGTCGCGGCTGCATGGTTGCGCCCAAAACCGCGGAGTGCTCCAGTCCCAACAGGTGGCCAACCTCGTGCGTCAACGTGGCTTCAAGATCATAAGTGCCGACGGTTCCATCCGTGGAAAAAGGCTGGCTGGGGTTCAGTGCGATATCGGCTTCGGTGATCGCGCTGGCGGGCCCAAAGAAAACGCGCGTGCGGGCCGGCGTTTCATTTGAACCAAACACCGAAGAATTCTCAGCCGCAACCGTAATCAGACTGATGTCATCGCCGGCATTCTGAGGACTAATCAGCAATGCACTTGACGAACTTTCGATGAAATGAATGTTGGCAACGCTGGCCCAGTGTTGCAGGGCCCGGTGCGCGGCGCCCAAAACATCGCTCCCGACCTTGATGTTTGGCGGCGGCGACTGCAATGACGCAGAAAACGCGATTGTGATCGAAGGCCCTGGCCAACGAATTGGGACAGTGCCGGAGCTGTCCCGGTACTGGAGAGTATAGGAGCGCGCCGGCACGAAGGTGCCGACAACAATAAGGACAAGGGTAAATGTTGAAACTGCGCGTCGCATTGTGTCTGGCGGAAAGTCGTAAGCGGTTGGGAAAACTGTTCTGGCCGACCTGACCTTCCGTATGTTAGCACGGGCTGCGGTGTCGGTAGTATGATTCATGGGATCAGTTCAAATCGCGAAACAAAATGAGCATTTCAATGCCAGCGGGGCAGTCGTCAAGTCGCCGGGCCGAGCTTTACCAGGATCTGGAGGCCCAGGCGCAGGCGCTGCTTCAGGGCGAGACGGACTTGATTGCGAACGCAGCCAACCTGGCGGCGCTGCTCTATCATTCCTTGTCGGACTTGAACTGGGCCGGTTTCTATTTCCTTAAAGGCAACGAATTAGTGTTGGGACCTTTTCAGGGGAAACCCGCCTGCGTTCGCATTGAAATGGGAAAAGGCGTTTGCGGCACGGCGGCAGTCAGGCGCGAAACGGTTATCGTTACCGACGTGCACGAATTTCCCGGGCACATCGCCTGTGACACTGTTTCGAATTCCGAGATCGTTATACCCTTAATCAAAGAAGGTCGTTTGATCGGAGTGCTGGACCTCGACAGTCCAAAGTTTTCGCGATTTGACGAGGCAGACGCATCGGGTCTGGAGAGATTGGCGAGAATGTTTGTTGATTCGTGCGATTTATGAAAGACGGAAGCACAACCATCGTAGCCATTAGCGGCTTCTCGTCAAACACGGGGAAGACGACATTGATGTGCGAACTCCTGGCAGCGCTTCCCGGTTGGGAGGCTATCAAGTTAACGCGCGGCCACTATCGCTCCTGCGGCAAAGATCCCGACACTTGTTGCGTTAGTGATCTGCTGAGTGATGAGCCTTTGGTTCGATCCGGTCACGAGGGAAACTACGCAGCCGGCAAGGATACGGGCCGCTTCTGGGACGCCGGCGCATCCAATGTTCACTGGGTCATTGCCACCGACGAGCAGGTGGAAAAGGGAATCAAAGAGGCTCTGGACCGCGTGCAGACCCCGGGCGTCCTGATTGAAGGAAACAGCTTTTTGAATTTCGTTGATGCAGACTTTGCCGTTGTCTGCGCCCGCGCCGAGGGAGGGACGATTAAGTCGACGGCCAGGAATGCGCTTGAGAAAGCTGACGGTCTGTATATTTCAACGATCGCGGAAGACGGACCGACAGCGCGCGCCAGATTTGCGTCGTGGTGTGCGGGCCTGGCCATCGATGTCGAAATAAATGGGCTGCCAATTTACACTCGTGAGGATCTGCCGCAACTGGTTGATCGGTTGAAACAGATCAACCACGCGTCGGATGAAGCTGATGAAAACTTTGCAGTTGGGAAGGGGGCCTGCCCCCGCTCTTGAATCTTCCAACACCTTGATCACTGGTTTTCCTACCGGCGGCGGGGGCAGGCCCCCTTCCTGACTGCGGTTTTCTCGTATGGAGTTGTTCAATGGAGCGGGAAAAGTTTTCCTGCCCAAAGCTGATAAGAGACAATGATCACTATTCGCAAATCTGCAGAGCGGGGCCACTTTGATTTTGGTTGGCTCGACACCTATCACACATTTTCATTCGACCGGTACTACGATCCGGCGCATATGGCCTTTCGTAGCTTGCGCGTCATCAACGAGGACCGAGTGCAAGCGGGTCACGGCTTCCCGACGCACTCCCATCGCGACATGGAAATCATCACCTATATTCTGGAAGGCGAGCTGGAACACAAAGACAGCATGGGCAACGGCTCAGTGATACGGCCGGGCGATGTGCAAAGGATGACGGCCGGGACCGGCGTCGCGCACAGCGAAAAGAATCCTGCCAACGACGAGGCGGTCCAGCTATTGCAGATCTGGATTCTGCCATCGCAACAGGGACTCCCGCCCGGCTATGAACAGATCAGCTATAGTCGGGGAGACCTGCAAGGCGAGCTGCGATTGATTGCGTCCGATGATGGCCGCGACGGCTCAGTCACGATCCATCAGGATGCCCGGGTTTACGCAACCATCCTCGAACTAAATGCGAGCGCAACTCATAAAATGGAAGCGGAGCGTCACGCGTGGGTACAGGTGGCGCGGGGCGCGGTGAAGCTTAATGACAACTATCTCAGGCAGGGCGATGGTGCTGCGGTAAGCGATGAAAGTTCGCTTACTCTGGTGGGCACTGAACCAGCCGAAGTGCTCTTATTCGATCTGGCGTGACCCTGTAGGTAAGTT
>JBDUCF010000266.1:0-4513 GCA_040003545.1 Pyrinomonadaceae bacterium
ATAGCAATCAAGTCGCGAAATGCAATTGTGTTGTCGCCGCATCCTTCAGCGGCGCGCTGTATTAATGAGACCGTAAAGGTTATGCGCGAGGCTGCCATCAAGGAGGGATTGCCGGGCGAAGCGATTGCCTGTATGTCGACGGCGACAATCGAGGGCACTGAAGCCCTTATGAAGCACAAGCAAACCGCCGTCATCCTGGCGACTGGCGGCATCGGGCTGGTGCGGGCCGCCTATTCTTCCGGCAAGCCGGCGTTTGGGGTTGGCCCCGGCAACGTCCCGGTTTTCGTTGAACGCTCAGCGGACGTTCCGAAAGCGGTGCAGGATATTCTTACCGGCAAGTGTTTCGACAACGGCACGATCTGCGCTTCGGAACAAGCTGTGGTGGTGGATGCGCCGGTGGAGAAAGCTGTGCGGGAACAGTTCAAACAGCAAGGCGGCTATTTCCTCAGCTCATCGGAAGCAGATCAGCTGGCGAAAGTCGTCGTGACCCAACAGCGTTCACTAAATCCCGGCATCGTCGGGAAGTCCGTGGAAGTCATTGCGAACATGGCCGGGCTGAGCGTGCCACCGGGAACGCGCTGCCTGATTGCGGACGTGGGCGGCGTGGGCCGAGACTTCCCTTTGTCTATGGAAAAGCTTTCGCCGATTCTCGCTTTCTACGTCGAGGATGGGATCGAACGCGGCGCGGCGCGGTGCTTCGAAATTCTGAGTTACGGCGGCATGGGCCACACCGCTGGAGTTCACACGCGCTCGCGCGAAGCGGCGGTGCGTTATGGCAGCGAGATGCCTGCGTCACGCGTAACTGTAAATACACCGACAACGCATGGTGCGATCGGATTCTCCACCGCACTGCCGCCCTCGATGACCCTGGGCTGCGGTTCATGGGGTGGCAACGTCACGTCAGACAATGTGTCGCCGCTTCACTTGATGGATATCAAACGCGTCGCTTTTGAGACCAGGGCAGTCAAGAGTGTGCGGCCGGCAGTAACCACCCAAAAGGTGGCCGCTCAGTCGCAGCCCCGGGCTACTGCCGCCGCCGCAGGTAGAAGTCGCGCGGGCCACGAATCTCCGGCGCCGCCGGGGGCCCCGGGCACGGTAAGCCGCCAGGAGATTGCGGCCATCGTCGATCGCTTTCTCGCTAACCGGCAGCCGGAACAATCATCCGGTTCAGCGGAACTGCACGCCACGACGTCACCACAACCGTCACAACCCGGAATCGATATAGAGGCGGGAAGCATGTACGCGTCGGGTCGAGCTGCGCCGCATGCTGAAGCGGCGCCCACGGCGGTTCCGGAGCGCGGTGGCAACGGCGGTTCTTTTTCGGGTGGGAGCCGAGCGAGCGTTGCAACCGCAGCAAACCAGAACGGCCGCTCGGCGGTAGACTTCGTGAGCGAAGACGATGTGCGACGGGCGATTCAAAAAGGCGAGAAGATTTACATCAACTCGCGAACCATCATTACCCCTGCCGCGCGCGACATAGCGGACCCGGCGGAAGTGTTCGCGAAAGTTTGAAGAGTGCTGGTAGTCCGTTGGCCGTTGTCAGTTCCAACGGAAACGGGTGTTGCTACTGAATACTAACCACCGACTACTGACATGTTCTTAGGCAAAGTCATTGGCACCGTCTGGTCGACGAAGAAAACGCCCGATCTCGAGGGCGTTCGGTTTTTGATTGTCCATCCTTTTGACCTTGATAAAGAGCCGACCCGAAACATTGTTGTCGTTGCGGACCGCCTGGGGGCGGGGGCCGGCGAAACAGTGATGTGCGCCTTTGGCAAGGCCGCACGCTCCGCAATCGGAAATCAGGACATGGCGATTGAAGCGGCTGTCGTAGGCATAGTTGATCGGGTCGATTTTGCCGAGACGCAATCGGAAGAGCTGCGCGAAGCTGCCCGCGAGTTGAACGCTGGCGGGAACGGCAGACCCTAGGCATTGCGGATTGCCGATTGCGGATTGCCGATTGGCGATTGGAATCTCTTGAGCTTTATTATCCGGCATACTTCCGACACCGGCTATTCAGATGGGCTGGCAGACTCGATACCTGCTGCACCCGACGTCCCGAGCAAATTGGCAATTGAAAATCGGCAATCGGCATGACCCCATGGCCAACGAAGAACTGATCTACCGGCTTACTCGTGCGGTTTACGAACGCCTGGGTGCTGTTGATGAGAACACAGTGGAACAGTTGGTCACGGACATCTATCGAGAGTTTCAGGCCGCGGGCGGGGCCAATGGCAGACACGCGCCGTCCACCGAGCAGGCCGGATTCTCCAGTAGCGCCAGAGAGAATGAAGCTCGGGCCGAAGGGTCGGCCGACCGCTTCGTTGTTTCGGTATTTGGAGTGGATCACCCCGGCATCGTAGCCGGCGTATCACAGATTCTTGCCGACGCCGGTTGCAGCATTATTGATATCAACCAAACCGTGGTACGAGGCAAGTTCGCGATGGTGATCATCGCCGACGCTTCGCGCTCCATTGCGTCTGCCTCTGAACTAAAGGAACGCTTTCGCCTGCAGGGCGAGCAGCTGGGCGTTCGCATATACGCGCAGCGCGAAGACCTTTTCAACGCCATGCACCGGATCTGAATCTGAATTTCGGATTGCGAATTTCGGATTTCAAGAAAAGAGAGGGTTCTAAAATCCGAATTCCGAAATTCGAATTCCAAAATTCTTACTATGTCTGAACCGGAAATTTCGCGCAGATGTCCTTCATGTGGCGCATCGCTGCGTGGTCATGCGCTGTTTTGTCCCCAGTGCGGTGAACCACTCACCCAGCCGAAGGAGTCTTCCAGCCCGACGGAAGAGCGTAGTGCGGCATCATCGGCAATTGAGGCTGACAAAAGTGACGCGCAAGGTGCGACTGCGGAAGCTACTGCCGGCCAGAAGGCTGCCGAGCCGAATCGAGGGAAATCGGACAGTGCTCGTAACCAGGACTCCGCCGGTGCGACGGCTCCGGCGCCTGGCAAGGCTCGCAAGCAAATCCAGCGCGCCAGGACGGCCGCACGTGGCGCGCTTGATGACAACGTCAGGCCGCGGGTGGATAAGATTCGAAACGCATCCAGTTTTGTTTTGGAGGAGGCGTCGGACGATCCCAGTCTTCGCTTCGTCCTCGTGGCGGGCGCGCTGTTCCTGCTGTTTGTCGTGCTGCTTGTGCTCAGCAAAGTGATCTAAACAGGATCTCAGATCTCAGATCTCCGATCTCGGATTCGACCATTTAGCCCTTGATCTTAAGTCTTAAATCTCAAATCTCAGATTCGAACACAACCCGAGATTGAACTCGACACCCGATACCTGACACCCACATAAATGGAATACACCCAGGCCGAAATTCTGCAGACGGTGCGCATGACCGAGATGGAGCACCTCGATATACGCACGGTAACGCTGGGGCTTAGCCTGCTTGATTGTGCGGGCGGCTCGGTGCAGGGCACTGCAGATCGAGTGCGGCAAAAGATCGAACGTGCCGCAGCCCGTTTGGTCAGCACGGTTGATGAAATCGGCGATGAGATAGGCCTGCGCATCGCCAACAAACGCATTGCCACTACCCCGGTATCGCTAATCGCCGGAAATTCGCGCGCAGATTGTGTCCAGCTGGCGCACGCGATCGACGAAGCTGCGGCTACGGTCAACGTGGATTTCATTGGCGGCTACTCCGCGCTGGTCCATAAAGGCTGGACGAATGCCGAAAGTGAATTTCTTGATTCAATTCCGGAAGCGCTGGCGACCACCGCGCGTCTTTGTTCGTCAGTGAATGTCGCGACGACGCGCGCGGGAATCAACATGGATGCAGTAAGGCGCGTGGGAGACTTGATCAAAGATGCAGCCGAACTCACGCGCGAACAGGGCGGTATCGCCTGCGCCAAGTTTGTTTGTTTTGCCAACGCCGTCGAAGACAATCCCTTTATGGCCGGTGCGTTTCATGGAGTGGGCGAGCCGGAAGCAGTCATCAATGTGGGCGTCTCTGGTCCGGGAGTAGTAAATCATGCGGTGCGCCAGGTGCCCGCGGACTGGCCGCTGGACGAGTTGGCTGAAGTAATCAAGAAGCTTTCTTTTAAGCTGGCGCGAGCCGGCGAATTGGTGGGCCGCGAAGCTGCGCGCCGCCTGGGAATTCCCTTCGGCATCATCGACCTTTCGCTGGCGCCAACGCCGGTCCCCGGAGACTCAGTAGCCGAGATCATCGAAGCAATGGGGTTCGAGCGCGCGGGAACGCACGGTACAACTGCGGCGCTCGCTCTCCTGACCGATGCGGTGAAGAAAGGTGGGGCGATGGCGAGTGGCTCAGTAGGCGGCATGAGCGGAGCGTTCATTCCAGTCTCGGAAGACGCCGGCATGATCGCCGCCGTGCGCGCCGGCGCCCTGAGCCTGGACAAGCTGGAAGCCTGGACCAGCGTCTGCTCAGTCGGCATCGACATGGTCGCCGTGCCCGGTTCCACTTCCGCGGAGACGATCGCGGCAATCATCGCGGACGAGATGGCGATTGGCGTGATGAACAACAAGACCACCGCCGTGCGCATCATT
>JBDUCF010000267.1:0-4497 GCA_040003545.1 Pyrinomonadaceae bacterium
TTCTGGAGGAACCAATCGCGCTGCTCGTCGTAAACACCGTTGCGCATTCCGCGATTATCATTTCGCCCATCGCACAAGAAGATTCGGATCGGCTTCTTCTCGCTTGCCAACACGCGTTCGGGATATACGTGCCCACCCCGAATATTCGTGAAACTGCCCACGTTGCTCAATACCTTGCGGAATTGGTTGGGGCGCTCCCAGGCTACCGTGAATGCTGCAATCGCTCCCGAACTCGAGCCGCCGATTCCGTGCTGCTCCGGATCTCTGGAAATGTTGTACTCCTTATATAAGATCGGCAGCAGTTCTTCGGTGATCACACGCGCGTACTTATCATCGAGGGTGTTGTATTCAGTAGGCCGGTTTGTAGTTTTATCGCCCCACTCCTTTGCGTTGGGCTCCGGTTGCTCGGGCGTGCGGCCCGGATTGATGAACACTCCGATCATCACCGGAATCTCGCGCCGGTAGATAAGATTGTCCATCACGTTCTGTGCTCGAATATCTCCATTCTCGTCTTTGAAGGCCTGACCGTCCTGATAGATCATCAGGGCAGCCGGAACCGAAGGATCATACTGCGCCGGCACGTACACCCAATACGTATGCTGAGTTCCGGGATAAGCCTTGCTCGGTAGCGTGTACGGCCCGCGGACCTCGCCCTTGGGCACGTCTGGTTGCGGCATTGAGTCGGGTCCCAGCCGATATTGCGAATTCGGGTTCGGACCCGGCGGCGCCGGCTGCTGGACACTACTCTCCGCTTTCCGCTCTGGGACTGGTTGTCCCGGCGCCGTTTGCGGTGTGCGAACCTGCGCGAAAGCCATCCCGGCTACCGCGAATACTAAACTGATGGCGTACGTTCCCGTTTTTCTCATTCGAAAAACTCCTCAGCCTGGAATTTAATCTAGCCGCCAATCGAATAATGTCCCGCACCGAACTTGGCGTGAAGAATCAATCGGTGCGGGTTGCAAGAAGTTGGCTTTGCTTAAGACTCCTCTGTCGTTGTCGCTTCGGGTTTGCCGCCGGAATTTAACGCTGAAAGCGTTCGCCAATTCCAGCCCAGGGTTGCGCTCTGGCAACCCTGGGACACGCACAGCGCTTTTCGAAGACGCAACTCTCCTAAGGTAGTGGACGCGTAAGTCTAATGTTTGCAACAACGCTGAATTTTCGCGTCTTGTACCTTTTAGAAGATAACGTGGGCCGCCCGCGCCCTTTGCTGAAGGAGTTGCGTCGGCGTTCGTTGAGAACGGCCGCAACTCTTTCAGAGTTGCGAAGAATCTTTAAAAGCATTCTTGAACCCAGGGTTTCAAAGCAAACCCTGGGCTGGAATTAGCCAACGCTTTCAGCGTTACATTCCGGCGGCAAAGCCGACCTTGCGCATTCACTTTTGAGGCAAAGCTTGAGATCACCATAAATCTGTGGCTAGACGGAGAGTCTCCGGAAGTCCGGAGCTTATCCATTCTATTGAGCCGCTCGTGTTCTGTCGTGCTATATTATTTTTTGTCGCAAGCCAGCCGTAAGTCGCAAGAACTTTTAATTAATGCAGGCATGATTTCTATCAGTTTCAACCTCTTCATGGCCAGCACCAATCGCAGGAAACCATGGCGCTGAAGAATCTCTGGCAAACGTTGATCTTTTTGTGCGGGCTCATTTGCGTCGCTCTCTTCGTGTTTGATCGCCCCGCGCAAAGTGCCCATGCACAGGCTCAACCACCGTCCCAGGCCGATATCACATTCGAAAAAACAGTTCAGCCTTTTTTCGCGAACAACTGTTACACGTGTCACAACGACGAGCGGCAGACAGGCGATCTGAGTCTCGAGGCTTTCAAGACATCGGCTTCACTGACCAGCGATCGAGCGACGATGAAACTGATTCTCGAGAAGCTCAATACGGGGGCAATGCCGCCGCCGAAAATGCCGCGCCCAAAGCCGGAAGACATAAAAGCGGTTACTCAGTGGCTCTCTCAGCAACTGGCCACCGAACCGCAAAAGAATGCCGGGCCTGGTGACCCCAGAAAATCGGCCGGGCTGACTTCCGGTCGAGTAACCGCAAGGCGCTTGAACCGGATCGAGTATGACAACACGGTGCGTGATCTGCTCGGCGTCGATCTTCATTCCGCAGATGATTTTCCACAGGACGATTCGGGCTATGGCTTTGACAATATCGCGGCCGTGCTTTCGCTCTCTCCGGTATTGATGGAAAAGTATATGGCGGCCGCGGAAAAAATCTCGCGCACTGCCATCTTCGGCGTCGAGCCGCTGCGACCCACGCTGGCGCGGCTGCGGCTGCCCGAACGAAGCCAACCACCGCAGATGACGCCCTTGACGGATTATGACCTGACTGGCTTGAGTCTGCCGAACGCAATCCACACAACTTATCGTTTTCCTGTCGACGGTGAATACGTGATCCGAGCCGGCCTCGGTGGCGATCGTCCCGCTGGATCGGAACCGATCCAGCTGGCCCTGTGGATTGACGGCCAACAGATTAAGGCGGTCCAGTTCGATCCGGCAAAAGTAGCGTCGTTTACCAACGCAGCTGAGCGGCAGGAACTCGGCGGGATGTCGCAGGAATTCAGAACCAAGATTACGGCGGGCGATCACTGGCTGGCCGTTTCGATTCCCCGCCTGTACGAAGGCTTGCCTGCCAGTTACAAAGGACCGAATCCGTCAAAGCTGCCAGTGCCGCCGTTACCGGTATTCAAGCCGCCTCCCGATTTGAAACCGGAACAGATCGAGGCTCACCGTAAAGAGATCGAAAAACGACGGGCGGAACAGATCCCGGCAAACAGCGCGCGAATCAGATCGCTCGAGTTAGGTGGCCCATACGCCGTGACCCAGGGACCTTCGAGCGAAAGTCTGAAGAAAATCTATGCTTGCGGACATCTGACTGGTCATCACCAACCAGGCTGCGCGCGCCTCATTATTAGCCGTCTGGCACACCGTGCCTACCGGCGTCCGGTCGCGCCGAAAGAGACCGCGCAGTTGACTGGTCTGATCGCTGACGTGCAAAGGGACGGCGGATCTTTTGAGGAAGGACTTGCGACCGCGATCCAGGCAATGCTGTTGTCGCCCCACTTTCTCTTCCGCATCGAACGAGTTTCGGCGACGCCGTTGACTATTGCTTCCGCAGGTTCGATTAGCCAACACGAGTTGGCTTCGCGGCTTTCCTATTTTCTGTGGAGCAGCATGCCGGACGACGCGCTGCTGGCCGCGGCGGATCGAGGAAAACTTGCCCAACCGGCCGCACTCGTAGCACAGGTAAGACGAATGTTGCTCGATCCAAAGTCGCACGCTATGGTCGAGAATTTCGGAGGACAGTGGCTGCAAGTGCGCAAGCTCGAATCGGTCAAACCGGATCGGAAGCGATTTCCCGAATTCGACGAATACCTTCGCCTTTCGATGCAGCGTGAAACCGAAATGTTCTTTGAAAGCATAGTGCGTGAGGATCGCAGCATCATGGATTTCATTGACGCAAACTACACCTTTCTAAACGAGCGCCTCGCACGTTTTTACAATGTCCCGAATGTTCAGGGCAGCCAGTTTCGTAAGGTCTTATTTGCCAATGACGCGCATCGCAGCGGCCTGCTCGGCCAAGCTAGTGTGCTGACGGTTTCTTCCTACGCCAATCGCACGTCGCCCGTGCTGCGCGGAAAATGGGTACTCGAGAATCTGGTTGGCGCTCCCCCGCCGCCTCCACCACCAGACGTTCCGAATCTTGACGAAGCCAAAATTGGCTTGTCGTCGTCGATGCGCGAACAATTGGAACAGCATCGCAAGAACGCAATTTGTGCCTCCTGTCATACGCGCATGGACCCGTTGGGATTCGGGCTGGAAAACTTCGACGCCATCGGCGGCTGGCGCACAAAGGATGGGCAGTTTCCGATCAACGCGTCAGGCACGCTGCCGGACGGAAGATCATTCGACGGACCACAAGGACTGGAATCAATTCTGAAGGCGCAGCCTGATGCCTTTGCTGAATGCCTGACCCGCAAGCTGCTCATCTACGCGTTGGGTCGCGGTCTCGAGCCTGCCGATGACGCAGCGGTTAAGAAGATTGTTGAGAATGTGGGAACGGACCATTATCGCTTCTCCAGTATGATTCTGGGGATCGTGAACAGCGAGCCATTTCAAAAACGAAGACGAGATAACCCGCTATGATCATTACTAAGAAAAGACTCGCCAGGCGGACCTTTCTGCGAGGGTTGGGAACAATTGTGGCCCTGCCAATGCTCGACGCAATGGTGCCGGCATTTGCCCGCCCGCATAGTTCAGATTTGAAAGCTCCCGTGCGAATGGCTTTTGCCTATGTGCCTAACGGCATAGTCATGAAGGACTGGACCCCGAAAGCGTTGGGCAAAGACTTCGAATTCACCCGCATCTTGAAACCACTTGAAGCTTTTCGAGAAGACATCCTGATCCTTTCTAATTTGGATTCTCGCACCGGCAATGCATTGGGCGATGGACCTGGAGATCACGCTCGGGCCGGCGCGTCGTTTCTTACCGGTGT
>JBDUCF010000268.1:0-4476 GCA_040003545.1 Pyrinomonadaceae bacterium
TCTAAATCAATGGAGGTGTTGCGGTGGGCTTCAAAGTCGGCCAGAAAGTCGTTTACCCGAACCACGGAATCGGTACCATTGAGCAAATCGAACAGAAGCAAATAGGCGCCAGCTCACTTCCTTTCTACACGCTTCGGCTTGCCGCCAATAATTCCGTCGTGCTCGTCCCCGTTTCAAATGCCTCGGAAGTTGGTTTGCGCTCGCCCATTTCATCGGGCGAGTGCGAAATGCTTTTCAAGATTCTGGGGGATGATTTTTCTTTTCCCGCCAATGATTGGAAAGATCGGTTCAAAGAGTTTTCTGAAAAGATGCGAACCGGCGATGTTTTTGAAGCTGCCGACGTGCTGAAGCACCTTACCTACCTCAACCACCTGAAGCCACTTTCATTTCGCGAACAACGCATGCTCGAGCGTTCACGCTATCTGGTGATTTCCGAACTGGCCGCCGTTTGCCGTCAACCGGAATGCAACATCGAACCACGCGTGGAAGAGGCCCTGGCCCGGGCTTGCGCTAAGCATGATCGCCGGCCCGCCCGCGCGCGCGCTGCCGGAGCATCAGCCGGCCACTGACGCGCCGCTTGTTTAAGAACCCATTAGAAATCAAAGCTTTCCAAGTACTCGTTTGAGCACGACCCCGAGCTGTGTTCATCGCGCCCTTAACGCCCGTGCTATACTTTCTCATCAAATCAGCTCCGCCTTTATCAATGGACGAATCTGGCAGTAATCTCACCTGTATTTTTCTGCGGACACTAATACCACCCGCGCTGCTTCTATGATGGTTGTTCTAAAACTGATCGGCGTCTTCTTCCTGGTGGGGACGAACGGCTTCTTCGTGGCTTCGGAATTTTCGCTGGTCTCGGTAAGGCGCGGGCGCATTGAGGCACGCGCGGCTGCCGGCAGTAAGAACGCAAGAGCGGCGCTGCGCCTGCTCAGCAACCCTACGATTTTCATTTCCGCCGTGCAGTTTGGAATTACGCTAGCCTCGTTGGCTCTGGGTTGGATCGGGGAGCCGACCATTGCCGAGTTGCTTCATCCCCTGGCCTCGACCATTGCATCTGAAGGCCGGGCCGGCTATCTGACACACGTGATGGCAATTGTTATTGCTTTCTCCATCATCAGTTTCTTGCATATCGTGCTCGGTGAGTTGATGCCCAAGATGATTGCCTTGGAACGCGCCGAGCCAATAGCCCTCTTTACAGCAAGACCGCTGGAACTATTCGCGCGTGTGTTTAGCGCGCCGCTATGGTTGTTCAATTTCGTTGGAGCAAAGTTGGGGCGACTGATTGGTCTCAGATCAAGCCTGGATCACACTTCGGTTTACACTGAAACAGAACTGCGGCAACTGGTCGACGTGGCGCGTGAAAGCGGCTTCTTGCGCGCCGAAGAACGACGTTTGATTCACCGTGTCTTTGAGTTTTCCGATACCTTGGTGCGCGAGGCAATGGTGCCGCGCACAGAAATGGCCGCTATCTCCAGCGATTCCTCTCTGACGCAGATCACCAAAGCGTTTGAGCAATATCGCTATTCACGCCTGCCCGTTTATCGCGAATCGCTCGACAACGTGACTGGCTTTATTCATAGCAAAGATGTGATGCCTTACCTCCTCTGCCCGGAAAAGTTCCGCCTCGAAGACGTGCTGCAACCGCCGTTGTACGTCGTAGACACGGCGCGACTGGAAGACGTGCTTAGGCAGATGCAAAAAGCCAAGGCACATTTTGGTTTCGTTGTAGATGAGCATGGCGGGCTTGAAGGCGTTATTACCCTTGAAGATTTATTGGAAGAGATTGTTGGCGACATTTCTGACGAACACGACGAGGAAGTCAACGAACAAATCACTCCGGCCGGCGATCGAAAATACGTCCTCGCGGGTGGCTTGGCGGTGAGAGACCTGAATCGACGCTTGAAGTTGTCATTGCCTGAATCCGAAGGGTACACAACCATCGCCGGTTTTTTAATGACAGAAGCCGGTCATGTGCTTAAGCCGGCGGAAAAAATTGAATACAACGGGCTCACGTTTGAAATTGATCGCGTCGAGCGCCGGCGTGCGATTAGCGTGCGATTGGAGCTTCCCGCCGCCTCCACCGAATCGGCTACTGCAGAAACTGTCGAAGGCGCGCGGGCCGCAAGCTAAGGATACTGGTCCACGATACTTCGATTCCCTGACGACGTAATGATAAAGTTGCTGGCGCTTCAAAGTCAGATGCTGCATTTCATAGATTGGGTCAAACGACATGAGCTGGATTGAAGAAATCAACGCGCGCGAGATATTAGACTCTCGTGGTAACCCGACCATCGAGGCGGAAGTGACGCTCGCCGGCGGTGAAATTGGACGCGCGGCCGTGCCGTCAGGTGCTTCCACCGGAGAGCACGAAGCGGTTGAACTGCGCGACGGGGACAAGAAACGCTACCTTGGCAAGGGCGTGCTTAACGCGGTGCGCAATGTGAACGAGATCATCGCGCCCGAGATTGTCGGCCTCGATGCGTTAGACCAGGCGGAAGTAGACCACGCGCTGATTACTTTGGATGGAACTGCAACCAAGTCGAAGCTCGGCGCGAACGCTATACTGGCCGTGTCGCTGGCGACCGCACGTGCCGCCGCCGCTTATCTTGAGGTCCCGCTTTACAAGTATTTGGGTGGCCCAAATGCGCGCACATTGCCGGTGCCCATGATGAATATCATTAATGGAGGCGCGCACGCGGATAACAACGTCGACTTTCAGGAATTCATGATTGTTCCGGTGGGTGCTGAAAGTTTCAGTGAGAGCCTGCGCATCGGCGTCGAAATCTTTCACACACTAAAGTCTGTTTTGAAAAAGAAGGGCTACGCCACCAGCGTCGGCGACGAGGGCGGCTTTGCGCCTAATCTTCGTTCAAACGAAGAGGCCATCGAAACGATCCTTGAAGCTATGACGCAAGCGGGTTATGGCGGTGGCAAAGAATGCCTGCTGGCACTCGATCCCGCGGCGAGCGAGTTTTATGATGGCGGTTCATATGTCTTTAAGAAGAGCGACAAACGAAAGTTGTCGAGCCATGAAATGGTCGCCTATTGGGATGACTGGAGCCGCAAGTATCCGATAATCTCAATCGAAGACGGAATGGCGGAAAACGATTGGGATGGCTGGAAGGCTTTGACGGACCAACTTGGCCAGCGCTTGCAACTTGTCGGCGACGACTTGTTTGTTACCAACACAGAGTTTTTGCGCAGGGGAATCGAGCTCGGTGTTGCCAATTCGATTCTCATCAAAGTGAACCAGATTGGCACCTTGTCTGAAACACTTGATTGCATTGAGCTCGCGAAAACGAACGGTCGCACGGCCGTTATATCCCATCGCTCCGGAGAAACAGAAGATCCGTTCATCGCCGATCTGGCCGTGGCCACGAATGCCGGGCAGATCAAAACTGGTTCACTTTCGCGCACAGACCGCATAGCCAAATACAATCAACTCCTTCGAATCGAGGAAGACCTGCGCGGAGAGGCGCGTTACCCGGGCCGTTCCGCATTTCGGGTTGAAGCCAACAATGAATCTAGCCGACGTCAAGCATCTGTTTGATTATACCGAGTGGGCCAACGGTCTTGCATTTGAGGCTGCCGCCAATCTTTCCGATGAAGACTTGCGCCGCGAAGTTAATATTAGCCACGGCTCAATCTTCGGAACGCTTCTGCACATGGCGGGCGCGGAGTGGATTTGGTTGGAACGATGGCATGGCCGATCGCCGGCAGGTAAAGAAGCCTGGTCGCTCTGGGAAACAGACTCGTGCCCCGACTTGGCTTCCCTCAATAGCCGCTGGCAAGAAGTTGCTGAACGGCGTGCCGCTTTTATTAACCAACTCGACGAACCACGACTCAGTGCCGAACTCCCCTTCATTCTTCTTAGCGGCGATCCCAATTCAATGCGGCTGGTAGATCAGATGCAACACGTCGCTAACCATGCGACGCTGCATCGTGGCCAGGTCGTTGGCATGATCCGGCAACTTGGGATTGCGCCCCCTTCGACTGACTTGCTTTTCTACTTACGGCCCGAAGTACCTGCATAAGATTTCATTCAAACAGATGATCAAAACCTGGGAGCGCGATGATTATTTGATCAGCACCGATGTGTCTCGCCTCAATGTCGCTCTAATTCACAATTTCCTGGCAAACGAATCGTATTGGGCGATCGGCCGAAGCTTTGACGTGGTGCAGCGCTCGATTGATAACTCGCTGTGCTTTGGCATCTATAGAGGGACTGAACAGGTGGGCTTTGGCCGAGTGGTCACAGACTTTGCAACGTTTGCATGGGTCGCCGATGTATTTTTACTTTCAGAACATCGTGGTCGCGGTTTGGCGAAATGGTTGATGGAAGTGATACTGACACATCCCGAGTTACAAGGGTTCCGCCGCTGGGTATTAGCTACAAAAGATGCAAATAGTTTGTATGCCCAATTCGGTTTTATTCCGCTCCACCGGCCTGAGCGTTGGATGGAGCGGCCGGATCCG
>JBDUCF010000269.1:0-4463 GCA_040003545.1 Pyrinomonadaceae bacterium
CAAAGACACGGGCAACGTCATTGGCTCGACCCGCGTCGATTTCATCTCGAAGATGAGGCGGTAGGGTAGTTTACTTTTCCACCTGTAGCGATGAATGGCGCCGATGTGGTTTGCGTCGCCATCCTTTAGCTTTTCGACTTTCTCCACACCAGGCCACCATTCGGGCCAATTCTCCGAGTGGAAGATCAAATCCCAAACCTTCTCCAGCGGAGCCTGCAGGCGCCAGATGGTGACGAACTCGTATTGGGCCATGGCAAGGGTCGTGCTTTTTTTGGAGTGCGCCGGCAGAGCGAAGCGGCGACGGCGCTTTGGCTTTATCAGCGACTAACGATCCAAAGCGGTGTCGCGCTCCGCTTGCCACCGCACTCCATAAGAGTGGTAGACCTGCGCAGTCGCGCCCCTAACTCTAACTCATGTTCAGCGCTTTACCCACGGATGGATCGCGGCGCACGCGCCAGATCTTCGAGTCGAGATAGTAATGGATCAATGCATAGCCCCAGAGGAACGAGATGGCGAGCTGGGTTGCGAACGACTGCTCGGTGACCAGGCCGCTGCCGCTCTTCAAACTGAGATAACCGAGAAACTGCCGCGGGCCCTGATAGAGCAGCCCGAAAAAAATTCCGAACGCGATGTAGTAGAGAAGCCGGCGGCTGATAAGCGCAGCGGGGCCATACTTCTCTCGCGGGGCTGATCGGTCCTCGCTGGGCTGCATGCCGAAGTTAGTTGAGACGCCCTCCCTAACGGTCGGGCTACCGCCCCGCTCGCTGGCGCTCGACGGTTTGTTCGCGTACTTCTGGTTATGAAACCAGATCAGCCGGTGATATTGAAAGTTGTGATAGATGGTCAGGATGGCGACGATGGCAATTGGTTTATGCGGCATCGGCGTCAGCAGGACTATCCAATGCATCGGAATGGCCGCGGCCAGCAACAAATATTTTGGGACATTTAAAGGGAAGCCCAGCACAGCGCGTTGAATCTGGCGCGCAATCCAGGCAACTCCCAGCACAATCGTTCCCGCCAACAGTAACATCGCCAGAACACTGAGGCCGCGATGCAAAGCGGCCGGCACGCGGGCCATTGCTTCAGCGTCCTGCACAATGAAAGCTACAAACGGATAGTTGAAGGCAAACATCAGCAACAGCCGATCCAGCGCATTATCCAGCGGCGCCAGATCGCCGTTCTTCTTCTTGTACAGCACCATGAAACCGTAATGCTGTTTGACCAGATGGTAGTAGGCCCACAAGGCGGCGATGAAAAAGAAGACCAGGCCAAGCCCGAAGATCACGGCGAGGGGCCCAATTACGAAAAAGAGAAGCGAACCAAGCAGCAGCCGCTTGCGGGAGTGCCATTCTGAAGCGTCGAAGTAGGTGCGCGAGAAGGTGCCGAATACATGCGGTGCGTCGATTAGTATGGCCCAGGCCGCAACCATCGGCAGCAGCGGCACTGTTCCGGTGACGTAAAGAATCAGCAGGGCATAACTCGAGGCCACCGATCCAATAAACCAGACCAGATCTTCACGTGCGTTGATAATCCAGCGCAATGAAATGGCGCGGGGATGTGCCTGTTCGACGATGAGTTCCGTTGCGGCCGACATGGCGGTGGGATTCTAGCACCGGCGCTGGGATGTATGACAGACATCAGGAGGCTCTGATCAAATCTGATCGGTTAGAGAGTTAGCACAGAGAATAGCGTGATCCCGTATCACGTATCGCGAAGCGGTTGTGACCTCCAGCCCAACGTTGCCGCTCGGCGGCTACGTTGGGTATGGTCGAGCAAGAGAGGGCGCAACCCCATCGGGGTTGGGGCGGATTGAAATTCGATACCCAGGATAGCCGTGGCGGCAACCCTGGGCTGAAAGTCGCAACCGCTTCGCGGTAGTTGATCAGACATTCCTCAGTCTGTCTAGGCGCACGCATCACCGGCCTCGCGGGACATTTCTTCGTGCTGATCGCACGCCCACGTTTGCAAAAAAAAAGAGGCCACCGCTCTCTGAGCGGAAGCCTCTCTTGCCTGTGGCACGTCTCCCGATTAGGGCCGACGATTTCGGTTCTTGTTATTTGCGTTCAGGTTGCCGTTGATAGACTTCACCCCACTGGTGTTGGCATTCCCGTTGTTGTTGGTCACGACTGCAGTGTTTGACGAGACAGTCTTGCTGTTTGTGTTGGCCGGCAATGGCGTACTTTCCACCACACCCTGGCGGGGCGGGTTGCCGGCATTGGCATTCGCGTTGCTGTTGTTGGTGTTATCCGCTGTGCCGCACCCTGCGAGGGCCGCGGCACCTGTGATCACCAATGCCAGCGCTAAGTTGCGTCGCATCGTGTTCTATCCTCCCGTCTGTTGGCTTAGCGCTGGCTATCTGTAGATCGACTCAGCGCGGTTTGTCCGCCAATCCTTCTCGAAATAATCGGCATCTTCCGGATTGCGCGGAGTCACACCCATGACTATGCCGCCATCCTTGAGGCCTTTCTCATAATGCTTCGCGTGCTCTTCCGGAATGCCGTGGCCCACCAACGCGCCAATCAACCCCCCCGTTAAGGCGCCCGTACCGCCGCCGGCCAGGGCCGCTGCAATGGGACCCGCGATGAGCAACCCGACACCGGGCAACGCCAGCGTCGTGCCGATGGCCGCGATCGCCGCCAGAGTAGCGCCTACACCGCCGCCGATTGCTGCGCCCTTACCCGCATCTTCCCAGGCCTTGGTGCCAAGCTCCGTCTCAGTATCTGTAAAATACTTTTTGCGTGTGTCATCCGACATCATTAGATTGACATCGTCCTTGCCATAGCCGCGATCATTCAAAGAACGATACGCGCCCTCGGCGCTATCCCGGTCTTTGAACAAACCCGTGACCATGCCGCTTGAACGCTGCCGTGACGCCCCGGTCGATCCGTCCTCACCAATTCTGTCCTTGTTAACGTCTGTCATGTTCATTCACCCCTTCCGTGTTCTAAGACAATTAAGTGGCGCGAGCATCATGCCCGTAAGTACGCTCGAATGAGCGTGCGCCTTGAATAAGACCCTTCGCGATGTACAGTGGCGAAGACAATCGGCGCCCGCCGACATGCCGCTGCGCCTGTCGTCTGCTGTTACCTATGCCCCGCCAACTTTTCCCGCTACGAGCAAGACGCATACCATATCTCTTGGTTGTCGTATCGCGAGTGAACCGCGCTGAATTCCTCCCAGCGTCAATCGAGCGTGTACTTCTCCGGTACATTTACGTTAGCGCGCTGTCTATTTAGGACTCAGTCCTCATAAACACTTTGCTTTGGCAGTCCCGGCAAGCTCTGTCACTGAACTTCAGAACACGGATTTTTTCATCGCCCGATGGCGATTGACGGATCCATTAGGAAGGTTGGGGTGCGGTTTGTGGGAGGATTCTTACCAGGACGTTAATGCCTCAACCCACGCCGCGTGATGATGAGGCGCAACTCATGAAATAAGTGGTAGCGCATACGGGACTCGAACCCGTGATCTCTGCCTTGAGAGGGCAGCGTGTTAACCAACTACACCAATGCGCCGTATTTGACTCGGCGATTATAGTTGGCGCGAGATAATACTCGCAAGGTGCCTTAGCCGTTCTAAAGTTTGGACAAAACGCAGAACGGAGGGGCTCGCAACTCAATTAAGGAGTCGGCGGAGCAGTTACACCTTTTGTTTGCAATTCCTCGACCAGCCGCTGTGCACACCACGCGTGACCTTCTGAGTTCGGATGTACGGTTCCGTTCTTATCTCCCTGGATCCTCCACGAGTCATTGAAAGTGTTCACCCAGCGTTTGTCGTCGGCGCAAAATCCATGCGCCACATGGTCAGTTGAATCGCCGCCGAATTTGCTGAGGATGCCGTCGACGTAGTTCCAACCCCAGGTCGCCGCCTGTTTTTGTATTACCGTGTTCAAAGGAATGATCACCGTGTTCAAGGCCCATTCTGATTCCGCACCGCTGATGGCATTCAACAATTCATTGATGGGCGTAGAGTGATCGCAGAGGTCTCTACTTTCATCGCGGACGATATCGGGGTACTGACTGATGAAAACGTTGGCTACCTTAGCTTTGTTATTTGGATCTTTAAGCCGTTGCGCCATCGCTGCAAACAGGCTGGGAAGTAAAACGATGCCATCATGCACTGTTTTGTTCGAGGCGCGGTCGGTTTCAGCGTGCCTCAATCTAACAGTATTGAACACGAGGAGGGAAAAATGAAGGTCGTTGCCACCTACCGAAACGAGCAACGCATCAATCGTCCTATCACCAGCAGCCTCGAATACTTTATCCAACTGCGGGGGCATTCTGCGTGAACCTTTCCTCTGGCTGCTCGTTATCAGATTCGGTATGGCCGCACCTGAGCAGGCAAATGAAATGAATGTAACGGATGAATGTGGATCAGATTGCTCGATTGTAATTGCAGCTCTTGCCGGGCCTGCCAAAGCCGAACGGTGACAGGGTTCGTCAACCCACTGCGCCCGGTGAAAA
>JBDUCF010000270.1:0-4439 GCA_040003545.1 Pyrinomonadaceae bacterium
ATCCTCCGCCAAACTGACGCATCAATGTGTTGGTCAACTGCAAGGTCTCCCTGTTTTCACGTTCTATCTCCAGAAGCGAGCGCGGACTGCGGACTATGGCGGTCGGCCAACCCCGGAACCCGGAGTCGAGGTTGGGTGTTCAAGAAACGCGCGAGCCAATCAACCAACGCACGGACGCGACGATCCGGCGAAAGCCTTGGAAAGTGTTCGATAGGAGGAGACTATGCATCGGAAGTTTTCAAAATCCACATCCCTGATTGCCATAATCGGCGCAGTGCTGGCGCTCGGGTGGTTTGCTGCGTTCAAGCACACAAACGTCGCCGTGGCTGCGACCGGCTCTGAAACCCAGGGTGCACTTCAGGTGGTTGACCCGAGCGGCAAGGCCCATGGGTTCTGCCCGCTGAAGCACACGGACGTAAAGGCGGAGATTAGCGGCTTTCTCTCCCGCGTCACGGTGACGCAGGAATTCACGAATCCCTTCAAGGAAAAGATCGAAGCCGTCTACACGTTCCCCTTGCCGGAAAACTCAGCGGTGGATGACATGACGATGATTGTCGGCGACCGCACTGTGCGCGGCAAGATCCTGCGGCGCGAGCAAGCAGAAGCTGCTTACGAAGCAGCAAAGACCAATGGCCAGGTTGCCAGTCTGCTCAATCAGGAACGTCCGAACATTTTCACTCAGTCTGTGGCCAACATCATGCCCGGCGAGAAGGTCAGGATCACAATTAGTTATGTCGAGACCTTAAGATATGAAGACGGCTCTTATGAGTTTGTGTTTCCCATGGTAGTGGGCCCGCGTTACATTCCCGGCTCGCCTACCGGGGCACAGGGGAACGGCTTCGCATCTGACACCAATCGAGTGCCCGATGCTTCGCGTATCACGCCGTACCCGGCGCCGGAGGGAATGCGCGCCGGTCACGACATCTCCATCGATATTTCGCTCGACGCCGGCGTGCCGATTGACGGGCTTGCTTCAAAGTCACACGAGATACTGGTGGACAGGCCTGTTGGTGAGCACGCACACGTTCAACTCAAGGACAGCGCGACTATCCCGAACAAAGACTTTATTTTGAAGTACGACGTCGCGGGCCGGAAGGTTGAAGACGCACTACTGACGACTCGTACAGACCGGGGCGGTTTTTTCACTCTGATCCTGCAACCGCCTGATCGTATCGCTCCAGCCGATGTGATGCCGAAGGAGCTGGTCTTTGTGCTTGATACGTCGGGTTCGATGAGCGGCTTTCCCATCGAAAAGGCTAAGGAATCGATGAAGCTGGCGATGGATGGGCTTTATCCGCAGGACACTTTCAATCTGATTACGTTTGCCGGCGACGAGCACATCCTCTTCGATCAACCAGTGCCGGCCACAAAAGAAAACCTTCTCAAAGCGGAAAAGTTTCTTGAGACGCGCGAAGGTGGCGGCGGCACCGAAATGATGAAAGCGATCAAGGCTGCCCTTGATCCTTCGGACGCTCAGGATCACGTGCGCATAGTTTGCTTCATGACTGACGGTTACGTCGGCAATGACATGGAGATCATCTCTGAAATACAGAAGCACGCGAATGCGCGCGTGTTTGCGTTTGGTATTGGCAGCTCAGTCAATCGTTTCCTGCTGGATAAGATGGCAGAACAGGGACGTGGCGAAGTCGAATACGTGGCGCTCAATGACGATGGCTCGGCGGCCGCCAAACGTTTTCATGAGCGCGTGCGCAATCCATTGCTGACAGACATCTCCGTGGAATGGAATGGCCTTCCGGTCGCGGATGTTTATCCAAAGCGGATTCCGGATTTGTTCGGGGCCAAGCCTGTGATTCTGTCAGGCCGTTATACCGCCGGCGGGCATGGTGTGATTCGCTTGAAAGGCAAAATGGCCGGACAGGATTTCGTGCGAGAGGTGCCAGTTGACCTGCCGGAGTCACAGGGGGCGCATGATGTGCTGGCCACACTCTGGGCGCGAACGCGCATCGACGACTTGATGAGCCAGGACTACAACGGAGCCCAGCAGGGCAACATGCAAAGCGATTTGCAGGAGACGATTACCCAGCTGGGATTGAATTACCGTTTGATGACTCAGTTCACTTCATTTGTCGCGGTCGAAGAAATGATTGTCACCGATGGCGGCAAGCCGCGGCGAATTGATGTGCCGATCGAGATGCCCGAGGGAGTAAGTCGAGAAGGCGTTTTTGGCAAGGAAGAGAAAGACAAGTCAATGGTTGCCCGACAAGTGGTTACCTTTTCAGGAGGGATAGTCAATGCCCCCACCAGTTCCGCCAAAATGGCGTCTGCGCCACCGCCCAAACCAAGTCCGACCAACGGTCGCGCGAGGTCCCGAAACTCAGGCAGCGCCGGAAGCGGCAGTGTTTCGGCGAGGCCGATGGTAATGACGGATGCCGACGAAGCCGTCTCAATACGCAAGCTTTCGCCGGAGGATGAGAAACGTCAGGAGTTGCTTACCAAAGTGCATCCGTCGGTACTTGCGGTCATAGATCGGCTGAAGAATAAGAGTGCAAAGCCCGGCGCCGACGAGGCGAAGTTCATTAGTGACAACAAGGCTGTGATTCAGATCTGGCTGACTGACAAGTCGGCGGAGAACCTTGCCAGGCTTAAGGAACTCGGCTTTGAAGTCATGCTTGATCCGAAGACCTCGAAGCTGGTTATTGGGCGCATGCCTATAGATAAACTTGCGGCGCTCATCGATCTGAAGTTCGTTCGTTACGTGGCGCCGCAGATCGCCGGCGGTTAGTCCAGCGCCAGGAAAAAGAGCGGGGGCAAGCCGCCCTTCCTTACTGCAAGTTCTCAATCAGGCTCAACTAGCCAAACTGCAGTAAGGAAGGGCGGCTTGCCCCCGCTGTTTGTGTGCCCAACGCGCAAGTTGGAGTGGGAGGTTCGTTCTTTCATTGCTTGCGATGCTTAATTAGTTGTCGCATTGTAAGAGAAACTTGTAGGGGAGGCTTCGTAGCATATGTCACGGCTATTCAAATTCATTATTGTTTTGGCCCTGGGCGCGATAGGAATATTGTCGGCGCAGGCGCAGACCTCAGAGTTAACCACTACGGCGCGCGATCGCCAATCAGTTAACATCACCATTTACAATTCAAACATCGGGCTCGTCCGCGAGACCAGAAAGCTGGTACTTCCGGCCGGCCGCGTGTCGCTGCGCTTCGCAGATGTGACAGCGCTGATTCGGCCAGAGACAGTGCATCTGGCTTCGCTGACCGCCGCTGATTCGCTGCGCATACTGGAGCAGAACTATCAATACGACCTTCTAAATCCAGCCAAATTGCTGGACAAATACGTGGGCAAAGAAGTCACGCTGGTACTGCGACGTTTTCAAAACAATACCGAGATCCTCGAGCCGGTCCAGGCGACTTTGCTGGCGAACAATGGCGGCCAGGTGTGGCGAATCAACGGCCAGATCGTCATTAATCCGACGAACATTGTCGAGACGCGATTTCCCGACTTGCCGCGGAATTTCGTGGCCAGGCCTACGCTCGTCTGGGACCTCGAGAACCGTGGCAGTGAATCGCAAACTATCGAAGCCAGCTATCTAACCGCCGGAATGAACTGGGTCGCTGATTACGTTTTGATAGTCAACGCCGAAGACACAAGAGGCGATTTGCAGGGATGGGTAACGCTGACGAACACCAGCGGCGCGGGATTTGAAGATGCGCGTCTGCAACTAGTGGCTGGAAATGTGAACCGGGTCCAGCAGCCGTACGAGCAGGATTATGCCATGAGAGGCAAGTTGATGGATTCCGTCGCGGCGCCTCAGTTTGCCGAGCAGGGCTTCTTTGAGTATCACCTGTACACGCTGCAGCGTCCGACTACGATTCGCGAGCAGGAGACGAAGCAGGTTTCCCTGCTTGAAGCCAGCGGCTTTGAATTGAGTAAAGCGTTCGAATTGAATGGACAACGTTACTACTACACCGGGTACAACAATCCCGGCCAGCCAATCAAAGAAAAAGTCGGCGTGTATGTTCAGTTTCGCAATTCGCAGTCGAACAAGCTGGGCATGCCGCTGCCCGCCGGAACGGTTCGCCTCTACAAGAAAGACGACAAAGGGGGCCAGCAGTTTATCGGCGAGGATCGAATCGACCACACGCCAAAGGACGAGGATGTGCGGGTCAAAGTGGGCGACGCTTTCGACATCGTGGCGGAGAGAAAACAGACCGATTACCGCGTTATCGCTACCAACGTTTACGAGTACGGCTATGAGATCAAGATTCGGAATCACAAAGATGTGCCGGTAACCGTGATTGTGAATGAACCGATAGGCGGCGACTGGGAAATGCTTTCGTCCACCTTTGAAGCGGAGAAGACGGCAGCGTTTGCGGCGCGCTTTCGCGTTCCGGTGGCGAAGGATGGCGAAGCGCGCGTGGCGTATCGGGTGCGCGTGAAATACTAGCCAGGACTGAAATCTAACCGCAGAGGGCGCAGAG
>JBDUCF010000271.1:0-4433 GCA_040003545.1 Pyrinomonadaceae bacterium
AACACAAAGGTATCACCTGCCTGCTGGTGAACATGCGTAGTGAAGGCATTTCAGTCCGTCCGTTGCGGCAGATGTCCGGAGACTCGGGCTTTAATGAAGTGTTCTTCTTGAATGTGCGCGTGCCTGTCGCGCAAGTGCTCGGCCAGGTCAACCAGGGTTGGACCACGGCCATCACCGCGCTAATGAACGAGCGCGCTAATCTTGGCACGGGAATTCAGGTTGTTTTCAAGCGCAACCTCGAGCTCCTGATCGCTCGAGCTCATACTGTGGAACGCAACGGCGGGCCGGCGAGCGAAGATCCGATCGTCAGGCAAAAGCTGGCGCAGGCTTACCTCGAACTGGAAATTCTGCGCCTGAATACCAACCGCGCTCTGACTTCGTTAAGCAAAACCGGCATCCCGGGCCCCGAAGGCTCGATCCAGAAGCTCTACTGGAGTGAATGGAACCAGCGGATGCAGCAGACCGCACAGGAAATCCTCGGCCCTTATGGGCAGCTTTCCGACTTCGACAACGGGATGTGGCAGTACGGTTATTTACGCACGCGCGGTAACACGATTGAAGCGGGCACCAGTGAAATACAGCGCAACATCATCGCCGAGCGCGTGCTCGGTTTACCCAAGAGCTACTAGAAAAGGCAGTGATGAGTGATGAGTACTGAGTGATGAGATAAAAGCTTTTTCATCTTCCTGCTCATCACTCATCACTCGGTACTCATCACTTTTTATGGACTTCGATCTCAGCAAACCGCAAAAACTTTTGAAAGACTCGGCGCGCGAGTTGTTGGCTCGTCAATGTAAGCCAGAGCGCGTGCGCCAGTTGATGGAAACGGAGACAGCCGACGACGACCAGCTCTGGCGAGAGATCGCCGATCAGGGCTGGACTGGACTAATCATTCCCGAAGAGCATGGTGGCCTCGGCCTTGGGTTGTTGGAAATGGCGGTTGTCTCGGAGGAGATCGGGCGCGCCTGTCTGCCCGGAGCCTTTCTCTCAACGCTCTTTAGCTCGGCTTTGATCGTGCGCGCTGGCTCGCCAAAGCAGAAGGCGAATTATCTCGAAGCTATCGCAGCCGGCGAGTTGAAGGCCACCGTGGCGCAGCTTGAGACAAACGCCAGTTGGGATCTCGAAGCAATCAACCTTAAGGCGGAGCGTGATAACGGTAACTTTCGCCTGTCAGGACGCAAGCTCTTCGTGCCCGATGCGGCGATTGCCGACCTGGTGATCTGTGTCGCCCGCAACGGCGCGAGCTACACACTCTTACCCGTAGGGCGTGGCACGGATGGTCTCCAGATGAAGGCAATGCCCTCAATGGACGCGACGCGCAAAATTTATGAGGTGACGTTCAATGACATCAGTGTCGCCGAGACGGAAGTGTTCGGGGCCGACGGTGATGCGCGCGGCGCACTTTGTCAGGCGATTCAGGTTGCGACTGTGGCGCTCTGCGCGGAGATGGTCGGAGGTATGCAATGGATACTCGACACGACTGTCGAATACGCTAAAACGCGACAGCAGTTCGGCCGTTCTATCGGTTCCTTTCAAGCTGTTCAGCACCAGTGCGCCGATATGTTGTTGATGACGGAGAGCGCTCGGTCGGCGGCCTATTACGCGGCGTGGGCTTTGACCGAAGGTGTCCCTGCGGCGAGCTGCGCCGTTTCGATGGCGAAGGCCTATTGCTCGGACGCTTATAGGGAAGTTGGTAACCGCGGCGTGCAAATACATGGCGGGATCGGCTTCACCTGGGAGCACGACCTGCACCTGTATTACAAACGGAGCAAGGCGTCCGAAGTGATGTTCGGTGATGCCACTTTTCACCGCGAGCGTATCGCGCGGATCATCGTTGACGGCGCGGTCGCGTAAGCGTCGGCAGTTGTCAGAACCCGGAGCGCATAGCCATCTCAGCTTTCATTAGCTCGCAGGCGCACGCAGGGGTCGCTACCGCAGGCAGTTCTAAACTGCGGACCAATCATGACAGCTCATATTAAGCAGCTCTTCGACCTTTCCGGACGCGTGGCGATTGTTACCGGAGGCTCGCGCGGCTTGGGTCAGGAGATGGCCGAAGGGCTCGCTGAAGCTGGCGCAGCGCTGATGCTGTGCGCGCGGCGCGAAGAATGGCTCTGGCCCACGGTCGAAGAGTTTCGCGGGCGCGGCTTCAAAGCCGAAGGCATGCTGTGCGACGTGGCTAACGCAGAGCAAGTCCAGGCAGTCGTTGACTCTACTGTAACCGCTTACGGCAGAGTTGACATCCTGATAAACAATGCTGGCGTCACCTGGGGCGAGCGGCCTGAGACGATGCCCCTGGACAAATGGCGGAAGGTGATCGACATCAACCTGACGGGCGCGTTTCTGTTTGCGCAGGCGGCGGGGCGCGAGATGCTCAAGCGCGAGTACGGGCGGATCATCAACATAGCATCGGTCTCGGGCTTGCAGGCTTCGACCAACGGACCGCACTACGCCGGCTACGCCGCCAGCAAAGCCGGACTGTTTGGCTTGACGCGCGAACTCGCCGCTTCGTGGGGGCGGCAAGGCATTCGCGTCAACGGGATCGCGCCGGGCTTTTTCCATTCGCGTCTTGCCGACCCCGCTCTGCCGTTAGCGGAACCCTCGATCAAAGCGCGCAACCCAATCCCCCGAGTCGGCGACGCCGGAGAACTAAAAGGCGTGGCGGTGTTTCTGGCCTCTGACGCTTCAAACTACATTACGGGCCAGGTGATTGTTGTAGACGGTGGCCGCACGATCGTTTAGTTCATTCGCGCAATTGAGCCGCCGGCCTCTGATGAGCAAAGTGCAACCAAGTGTAACCGTGACCGAATCAGTCTATGCCGCGAGACCGTGGCTCAATCACTACAATTACTGGGTGCCTGCCCACATGAATTACCCCCGTCGGCCGCTGCACGAGATTTTGCGCATTGCGGCGTCCGAAGTGCCCGATCGCCCGGCCACGGCTTTCCTCGGCGCGCATCTCACCTACAGCCAGATCAAAAACCAGGCGGATAAATTCGCCACCGCCTTAGTGCGTCTCGGCATTAAGCAAAGCGACCGCGTGGGCATCATGCTACCGAACTGCCCGCAGTATATTGTTGCTGCCTTCGCCGTCCTGCGGTTGGGCGCCACAGTGGTAAACGTTAACCCGCTCTACACGCCGCGCGAGATTCTGGTGGTTGCAGCGGATTCGGGGATGCGGGCCTTACTAACCCTGGACGCGCTCGCGCCGGCTGCGCTCTCCGTGCTCGACAAAACGCAAATTCGCAACGTCATCATTACGTCGCTGGCGGAATACTCCGCCGCAGCCACGCCGGCGCCCGTCGTTGACGGCACGTTGCGGCTGGTGGACCTGCTCGCCGCCGTTGCCGAGCCAGATCTTCCGCGGGTTGAGATTAATACCGATGAAGATGTGGCTGTGCTGCAATACACTGGAGGCACTACCGGGGTGCCAAAGGGCGCGATGCTGACGCACTACAACATCTTCGCGAATGTGGTACAGACCGACATGTGGGCCCACCCCTCAACTCGCCGCGGTGAAGATTGTTACTTGCTGGTGCTGCCACTCTTTCACATCTATGGTTTCACCGTTGGCATGCTCGAGGGAACCTGGCGCGGCGTGCAGCAGGTGCTGATTCCGAAGTACGACGTGGAGGCAGTGCTGACCGCGATTCGCGATTATCGCCCAACCTATTTTCCGGCCGTGCCTACCATCTACATTTCTTTGCTCAACCATCCAAAAGCGAAAGAGTATGGCGTGGACCGGCTGCGCGCCTTCAATAGCGGTTCGGCCCCGCTGCCGGTCGAAGTCATCGAGCAATTCGAGCGCCTGACCGGCGGCACACTCAGCGAAGGTTATGGCCTCACGGAGGCCTCGCCGGTCACTCACTCGACTCCTTCGCTCGGCCGCCGCAAGCCAGGCAGCATTGGATTGCCGCTGCCGGACACGGACATCAAGATCGTCGACCTTGAAACGGGCTTGCACGAAGTGCCCGCAGGCTGTGAAGGCGAACTCTGCATCGCCGGACCGCAGGTGATGAAGGGTTACTGGAACCGGCCTGACGAAACTGCGATCGCGCTACGCGAGGACGAGGCTGGGCGCACGTGGCTTTACACGGGCGATGTCGCGCGCATGGACGAAGACGGCTACACCTATATCGTGCAACGCAAGAAAGACATGATCATCGTCAGTGGCTTCAATGTCTATCCTTCCGAAGTTGAAGGCGTGCTCTACACCCACCCGGCGGTGATGGAGGCCGGAGTGATCGGGATTCCGGACGCGTACCGGGGCGAAGCAGTCAAAGCATGCGTGGTGCTCAAGAGCGGCGCAACCGCAACACCCGAAGAACTCATCGAGCACTGCAAAGTTGGGCTGGCGGAGTTTAAGGTGCCAAGTGAGATCGAGTTCAGAGAGAGTCTGCCAAAGACCGCGGTCGGAAAGATTCTCCATCGCTTCT
>JBDUCF010000272.1:0-4423 GCA_040003545.1 Pyrinomonadaceae bacterium
AATCAGCGGGTCGCAGGTTCGAGCCCTGCTCGGCTCACGATTATTTTCCAAAAAGAACTGCGGCAGGTTCCCATCATTCATGGGGCCTGCCGCTTTTCGTTTGTGTTTCTAACTTGATTCCTAATAAAACAAAATTGCTGGAAAGAAGTTCGCTAATTCGTTGAATGACGCTCACTAATTCGTTGACAGAGCGAAGCAAGAGCGATATAAGCCGATAGTCCTTATTTATTTGATTGCACTTTGCCTTCTTTTTGATCCTCAACGTTAGCGTGCTTTGTTGATGACCGGTCGAGTACCGTCACATCTGACCTAATGCAGCGCCCTCAACTCAATCTTACCGGCCTACGCGCCAGACAACTGGCTATTCTTGCCTGGAAAAAGAATTTTACGCGCCGGGAATTCATCGGTTTGAGCGGAACCGCGGTGTTGGGCGCTGCCTCGCAAGCCAGGAAGCTCGACCTCACGTGGCCCGATCACTTCGAGATTGCCGGCGATGAAAAGCGCCTGGCGTTCCTGCTCGGCGATGAAGAACGCTGGGTCATAGATCCCCAGCGCTTCGGCGGATCGGCGAAACTTACCATTAGAAGACGCGCAAACTCGATTCTCCTACACCTTTCCCGCGCGATCTATCCTGGAACAAAACTGCCCGCCGATCTGAATTGCGAATTGAATCGTGTGGGCAAACGCTGGCAAATGCGTTTGCGGATGACGCTCGGTGACTTTGAAGCCACCGTTCCGTTTGAAAACTGGCTCGGGGGAAATGAATCGGCCGCATCCACCGTGAAACTGCGACACACGGTCAGCGAGCTGGGTCACTCAGGTCGCTTAATCGCTTCGGGGAGGGCGCGCGCAACGTTCCACCCGCAATGGCTCACTGAGTTCCGCGGCGCGAAGTTCGCGCGGCTGCTGGGTGTGGGCCAGGGAATTCTTTCTGATTCGCTTGATTTGGCCGTCCTCGAACCTGACACCGCCAGCTTTCTCGATCAACCGGCGGCGAAGCGAACGCTGATTTCACTGGGCCGCGACAAATACAAGTGGAAACTTGATGCGATGGTGGCGCCTCAAGGCGCTCAACTCCAATCAAGCGAGCATTCGTTCGACAAGATTCATATCGAAGCCGGCGAAAGCCGCAACGGCGCGTCGCTCTCCGCTTTGATCGCGGAACCGTCAACGGACGATTCAAAACTGACGTTTCACCCCAGTGGCGATTTCAAGGGCGTGTTGGGCCAGGACTTTTCGCTGCCATTGCGCGGCGCTATCCTGGCTGCGACTTTCGATCAGCAAGGTGATGAGCGAGTGTTGCTGGCTCAATTTGGTCGCGGTTCTTTCTACCTGCAGGGCCAGACGTACGTTGTCGAGTTGAGCGACACGCCCGATGCGATCCCCTTCGCTTTGACTAACAGCAACGGCCGCTTTACCAGGTTGCATTGTGCTCCGGCTCTGCGCAGCGTGGCGGTCCACCTCGATGGCGCGGTGGTACAACCAACTCCCTGCCCGCAGGGCAGCCGTCTGATCTTTGACACAGAATCGGAATTGGATGAACCAGCATTCCAGCCTGAGCTCGGCCAGCAGCAGAACCCAACGCCCACTCCGACGCCACCGCCACGTCGCATCGGGCCGTTTCGAATTCCACCAAACATACTTCAGCGGCCGACCCCAACTCCGACGCCAACTCCGCCGCCGCAGCGACGGCCACCGAACGAGAGAACACAACCGGAACAACAACCAACACCGACGCCCGCCCCGACGCCGGGACGCCGCATCGGGCCGTTCATCATTCCTCCGATCGAGCGACCCCGGCCGCGGCCCAGAGCGACTCCGGCGCCGACTCCGAGCGAGACTCCCATATTTGTTCCTCCTCAGATTGAGAGTCCCGCGCCTACGCCCACGCCAAGCTTAGCGGAGCCGCCCACGGGCGTTATCTCGATCAGGCCAGAGAACCTGGGCCAATTGAATTTGCGCGGCCGTTTCTCTTCGCTGGTCCTCAGGCCAGAGGACTTGCTGGTCTTGCGTCTGGAGTTCATTAATCTCGTGCTGGACACCGGCGCGGCCAATTCTGTCGAGCAGTACCCGCCGCGACTAATGCGCGATCTTGCAGCCCGGCCTTCATATATTGTTGTTCATTTGCAACCGCAGAATATCGCCGAGCAGGCGTTTTTTGAAACGGCGAAGGACTCGAATTATCCGGTCAAGCCTCCCGATCCTGATGCCTCGGAACCTGCGGACAATCCATATGGGCCCCCCGTGAAAGCGCGCATTGCCGGACCGAGCCGTCTCGTCTTTCGGGTTCCCGACACAGTCGATCCGATCCCTTATACACTTAAATCAATTCTGGAAAAGTGCGGGCAGTACGACATGAGCGTGGTTCCGCATGCACTCCCACCCGCGCTGCCGAACGATTTCATTGTCATTCCGAGCAAGTTTCTGGTTGCGGCGACCATTGATCAAACGAGTGTGGCCCTCGCGCGCATGCCGAGTGCACTTCAGGTCATTCAGCAGTCGCGAATTAACCTGACGCCCATCCTGCCCGGGAAAAACCTGATCGCGGTGCGGAAAGAAAACCTGAGGATCAAAGACATTATCGGCGCCAAGCTTGGTGTAATAACCAGGCCGCCAAAACCGCGCGCGCCCGGCGACACCGAAACCGCGCTCGAGCTTCCTTACTTGCTGATCCTTTCGCCGAATATTTTCGGCGCGTGGGCACACGCCCAATTGCCAGTGACGTCCCAGAAGGCGAAGCGCACGGAGCTCTGGCATACGCGTCTGGGTGTCCGGGGCAAAGATCGAGTTGACGAGCAAACCGAAACCCTGCGCACGGTGCGCGCGATTTGGGCGCGCGATCTGAGTTTCCGCGATGATGCGTTTTCACCTCCGGCGCACGCCAATGATCCGTTTCGCATGACGCTGGACGCCGACGATCGATACAACATCGTTCACTTATCGTCGAACTACACCATCATTCTGCCGGCCACCGGCGGTCACCCGACCCGCCGGCCTTATGAACCAAACCCAGTCAACGTAGAGCGCTTGATGCTGAGCTCGATGGGCGCATGGATCAATTCGCGCGGCGTATGGGAACCTCCCAGCCCGCTGACCGTCGAAGAGTGGCGCCAGCGCGGCACGATGGGTCGCGATCATTATGTGCGGGTGGTTTACAAAGGTTACCTGTTTCCGTTCGGCCATCGCGCGTCACTGGTCAAGGTCACTGAACGAAAGTTCCACACCAATCTTCCGGGTAACACGGCTTATCTGCGCCAGCGCATGTACATCATCGTGCGCGAGCCTGAGAAGACCTACGGCGGCACGGGACTGCAAACCCCCGACGGTCATTCGTACGATCGCCAGATGCCGTTCCGCCGCGTGCGCATCACCACCCTGGTCACACCCAATCTCGACGATCCGCAAAACAGCGATTTGGTCATTGGCTCAACACCGCAACTGCAATCGCTGTTTTGGCCAAGAGTCCTTAACAAAGACTTTCAGTTTCACCTGATTGCGGAAGACTTCGAAGGCAACGAAACTGAGTTCACCACTCCATTGCTGTTCGCCGATCAAAACGACGCCAAGAGCGGCGCGGCGATGCTAATCGCGAAAAACGATTTAGAAACCAGCGGTCCCGTCGAGCGGCGCCGGCGCGACATGCGCGGCCAGAAAATAATGCTCGCCGACAGCGCGAAACCGGGCGACACAACTTTCGAGACGCAGACGATTACTTTCGGCGCTGAGATTCCCGCCGATACCGAGATGAGCCATCTCGGCGACGATAGCCCGCATTTCTATCCGGCGGTGCGCAAGGCTGAGCTGATCATCCCCTCGCTGAAGCACATCGCCGACAATCACCAGCCGGGGGAAATTAAGTATGCCGACGCTTACCTCAAACACGGCTTGAATGATGCGGTCAACAACAATGGCCAGCTCTTCGCGGAGTTCATCACCGGCATCGATCTGAATTTTTCCGGCAAGGGTGACAAGTCAGGCGCTCTGGTCACGCCGAACATGAAGATTTCCGGGTTGTCGCGTTTGATGGGCCCGGTGGCAGGAGATATCGCCAGCGGCGATTTGGACAAGATAGCGAAGGGCCAATTCGATCCTGCTAAATTCTTCGCGGGACTCTCGCCCAAGATTTTCGGCTGCATCGATCTGTTCGAACTCGTCGGCGGCGTCGATCCGGGCAAACTCGCAAACCAGCTTGATCTGGTGCCGAAGTTCGTCACCGAAGCGCTCAATCAGATTGAAGCGTTTCTGGTCGAAGTGCAAAATTTCCGCAATTCTCTGAACGCGATAAAGGGTTCGGTTTCGACGTCAAAATCGTCCGGCGTTGGGGCGGCGCTGTTTTTGCCGATAGACTTTTTGAGCCGCGCGTTGAGCTCGCGCGCGAGTTCCTCGAACGCGCTGTGCTCGCCGGGGCTAAGTTCAGGCGTCG
>JBDUCF010000273.1:0-4412 GCA_040003545.1 Pyrinomonadaceae bacterium
ACGTAACCGCTTCGCGGTAAAGCAACTCAAGTCAGAAGCTAACGGAGTATTTCAACCAACAGTCTGTTGCCCCAAGTTGAATCCGCGTAGGAAAATCTTCTTCCCAATTGGTTTAAGTGACTATGAAGCATGACCTGCTGCAGTATTTGAAGTGCCCTTCATGCGACGGTGCGATATCAATTGCCAGCGTGACCTCTGTTGACGGCCAGGAGATTCTTGCGGGCGAGCTTTCCTGCCATACATGCAGCTCGCGATTTCCCATCGTGCGCGGCATTCCGCGCTTTGCCAACCTGTCGCAGATCGAGAGTGACAAAGCCGCCACGGCGGCCAACTTCGGTTGGTCGTGGCAACACTTCAGCCATCATGACGAGCGTTACGCCGAACAATTCCTCGGTTGGATTGCGCCCGTGGAGCCGGACTTTTTTAAGGGGAAACTGGTACTTGAAGGCGGATGCGGCAAAGGCCGGCACACCCAACTGGCAGCACGTTGGGGCGCGCGCGACGTGATCGGCATCGATCTAAGTGACGCCGTGGAAACTGCTTTTGCGGCCACACGCCATCTGCCCCACGTGCACATTGTGCAAGCGGATATCTACCGGTTGCCTCTGCCGCGAGTTTTCGACTATGCCTTTTCCGTCGGAGTACTGCATCACCTACCTGATCCACGCGCCGGCTTTGCCTCACTCGCTTCGCAGGTTAAGCCCGGCGGCCACATTTCGGCCTGGGTTTATGGCGCTGAGAACAATGAATGGATTACACGCTTTGTAAACCCTGTGCGCGAGGGTTTGACCTCGCGTATGAACCGACGCGCGCTGTTACATCTTTCAAGACTTCCGGCCGCCGTGGTCTATGCCGTTACTAAGTTGGTGTACGGCCCATTGAACCTGACTAAAGGCGGCGCTCGGATGGCGCAGCATCTTTTCTACAACGACTATCTGAAAGCGATCGCCGGCTTCAATTGGCGCGAGCAACATGCGATTGTTTTCGATCACCTGGTAGCACCGACAGCTTTCTATCTCAAACGCGCGGAATTCGAGGAGTGGTGGAAAGACATCGGCGCCCGCGACGTAAAAATCAGTTGGCACAACAAGAATAGCTGGCGCGGCTTCGGCCGAATTGGGCCGGCGTAACGCAAACTGTTAGTTTTTGCTACGCGAATACGAAAGCTAGCCACAGATAAACACGGATCAGCGCAGATAGGAAACACGGGAGCACGAGACTCCAGCTTGCAGCGGTTATCAGTCTCGTATAATTTCGTGGATCGTATGCTGGCCGGCCATCCGCAGCTAACTCTCGTCTCTGCCTCGAGGTTCCAGCCTCCCGCAGTTATCGGCTTGGTGTGATTTCGTGGATCATATGCAAGCTCAAGTAAAGAGACGAACCACGAAATAACACCAATGCGTCAACCGCCGCGTGAGTTCTTTCATGACTGGTTTCAGATCTGCGTTCATCCGTGTTCATCTGTGGCCGCTTTCGTCTTTCCCCCAGTCTCTATAAACTACCAACATGATCTCTGCTCAAGCAGCGCGGCGCGCCATATGGCGGCCTCTTTGGGAAATGCCCGGCAGACTTAATCTGATCCTGTCGCTCGCGCGGCGGGAGCTCGCCGCCCGCTACAAAGGCTCAGTGCTGGGAATCTTCTGGGCCCTGGTAACGCCTATCGTGATGATTGCCATCTTCACCTTTCTCTTTGCTGGAGTATTCAAGGCTCGATTTGGCCCGAGCACCTCACCCTGGGACTATGCGCTCTACCTCTTTTGCGGCTTGCTGCCCTGGACCGCGTTTCAGGAGTCACTGCAGCTTTCGTCCACCACCATTGTGTCGCACGCCAACCTGGTCAAGCGCGTCGTCTTTCCCCTGGAGACTCTGCCGGTAGCGCAGACATTGGCCGCGTTGGCAAATCAAATGTTCGGCACGTTGGCTCTATTTCTGGCCATCCTGATAATTCGCCACCAGCTACACGCCACCGTGCTTTGGTTGCCGGTGCTGCTCGTGCCGCAAATGATAGCGACGTTTGGTGCAGCCTGGTTGCTGGCTTCGTTGGGAGTTTTCCTCCGGGACATCGCGCAGGGGATCTCTCTGGTGCTGATGGCCTGGCTGTACCTGACGCCAATTATCTATCCGGAATCGATCGTGCCCGCACGTTATCTGTCCTTCATCCAGTGGAACCCGTTCACGCCGCTGGTTCGCTGTTACCGCCGAGTTCTGATCGAAGGTCAAGCGCCCGACTGGCCGGGCCTCGCCTACTTCACGGTTTTTGCGGTCGTCAGTTTTGCGTTCGGCTACTGGTGGTTCGCCAAGACTCGGAAGAACTTTGCCGATGTTATTTAGGAAAAGACCCACCCTTGTTGGCCGGTCCAACAATAGATCCATCCAGTCTGTCATCGTCGATTCACCCGACTTCGTCGTAGAATCAATCGTCATCATCATTATTAACCGGGGCGTTTGGTAAGGCAGACAACTCTTGCGTAGACGAAGCAGCAAATTGGTGGATCTGTACGTCATGAGGGCTGTCGTGCCTTATGCGCTGCTTTCCCTGGTGCTGCTGACCACACTTCTCTTCGCACAGCAGGCTAACCGTCTTGCCGATCCGTTCCTCGACGCTCAGCTTCCGCTCCTCTCAGTGTTGGAAATCGAGCTGCACCTGCTGCCGTCACTGCTTCTTTTTACCGTGCCGATGGCCGCGCTGGCCGGCACCGTGATCGGATTCAGCCGCATGGGGTCCGACTCAGAATTGGTGGCCTTGCGCGCCGCGGGTATTGGCGCCTGGAACGTGCTGCGATCTGTTGTTTTAATGGGCTTGTGCCTCGCTGTAGTAATGGCATACGTCGCAACCACCGTGACACCGCGCTCGCTGCGGGCGCTAAAACAAGCTGCCCTGAGTGCAGCTCTGTATAAGTTGAACTCGCCCGTCGATGCGCGAGTCTTCAATACCGAAATACCGGGCAGCACGATTTATGTGCGCGATGAAGACAAGGTCCAGGGACAATGGGGCCGCATATTTATTTATTCGCAGGATCGCAATGGCCGGGTGAACATCCTGACCGCGCGCACCGGTCGCATTGATTTGTCCTCGCAGCATTCAGAGATTGTGCTCAGCGACACAGTGGCGGTGGACATGCCCGCCCAAACCAGTGATCGGGCCGCGCAAATCTCGCTGAATCACTCCGGCCAATTGCGCCGTGAGCTCAGCATGCTAACGGCCAGGCGTAACGGCCTCTTCAATACTATGCAGGGCAATGCTCTCGACCCGGATGAGCTGAGCTGGCCAGAGCTGGTACAGCGATCACGCGAGTCAAAAGGATTGCAGAGCACCAAAGCGTCAATCGTTTTGCACCGGAGACTCGTTCTGGCAACAGCGCCCGTACTGCTCGTCCTATTGGGAGCAGGGTTGGGATTGCGCGTGAAGCGAGGAGGACGCGGATTCGGCATGCTGCTTTCCGTTATGGCAATGACCTTCTATTACCTGCTGTCGCTGGCGGGCGAACAGTTGGTTCGCGCCGGTCATGTTCGTCCCGTCATCGGTATGTGGCTCGCTACGTTCCTGATATTCGTCCTTGGTGTGGTGCTGATCGTTACCAGTGAAAAGCCCAGTCTTAGCCGGCTAAGAAGACGCCAGCGGATCAGAACGGGAGATCCCGAAGGAGCGTCCGTTTCCAGCCGCGTGGGCCGCAGCTTGCGCGGCGGCTTTCTACGCCTGCTTGACACGAATCTCTTGCGCGGACTGCTGGCCAGCTTTGCTACGGCATTCGTCGCCCTGCTGGCGCTGGTTTATATCTTCACTCTGTTCGACGTCTGGCGAATAACCGCCCATAAGGAAATCGGCGCCGGCCTGGTCATCCGATATCTGATTTCATTATTACCGCTAATTAGTATTTCACTTGCGCCGGGTTGTATGCTGATTGCGTCGTTGGCAACATACGCTCTGATGGTGAAGCGCAGCGAAGCGGTCGCCTGGTGGGCCGCGGGCCAGAGCATTTACCGGCTGGCCCTTCCCGGACTGCTTTACGCGGCGGCGGTTGGCGCCGGTGTCTGGTTTGTGCAGGAACGGATTATGCCGCGGGCCAATCAAAAGCAGGACGCGCTCCGCGCCGAGCTACGAGCTGGAGCTGCAAAGACGGAAGAGCCGCTGGGCCGGCAATGGCTGGCGCCCGCAAACGGACATACGATTTATGCGTATGAGTACGACGAAGAAACAGCAGCGTTAGTTAATCCGCAGATTTACCAGTTCGATCAGGAGGACGTGCATGTGCTACGTATCCTGCTCGGAAAAACAGCGAGCTGGGGGCCGGACGGGAAATTGCATCTCCAGGCAGTGGACGAGGTCGATGCGATCTCCGCCAAAGTTTCCCATCACGAGCAGGTCGATCTGGCCGAATCAATTTCGCCCGATCTCTTCAAACCTTCGCTGG
>JBDUCF010000274.1:0-4401 GCA_040003545.1 Pyrinomonadaceae bacterium
TAGCTATTTATTATGACGGCTGGTTTTTCTTCTTGGAAAAGGCGGGCGTTTAATGTTGAAAATGAATCAGAAGGGCGTAGGTATGGTTCCAATGAAACCTGTAGGACTCCTCGTTCTTCTGACTACCGTCATCTTCTCCGGCGCCTGCCGGAAACCAGCAGCATCGTTCGATGAACCCGCCCACAAAAAAGAGATCGAGAAGTGGCAGAGCGATCGTCTGGCTGGCCTGAAAAAGGAGGATGGCTGGCTTAGTCTGGTCGGACTCTTCTGGCTGAACGAAGGCGAGAATAAATTTGGCAGCGATCCATCCAGCGTTGTGGTTCTGCCAAAGGACAAAACACCAGGGCTGGCCGGCTGGTTAACTCTGGACCAAGGTCGGGTGCGATTGAAGACGAGCCCCGGGGTTGAAATCACATCAGGGGGCAACCCTGTCACTTCAATGGATCTGAAGGACGACAATGATGACAGTGGGCCAACCGTTCTAAAACTGGGGACGCTGATTATCAACGTGGTGAAGCGCGGCGAACGCATCGGGGTTAGAGTCAAAGATACAGAAAGCCAGACGCGGCGGGAATTCAAAGGTCTGGAGTATTACCCGATCGATCCCAAGTGGAGAATAGAAGCGCGCTTCGAGCGGTACCAGCCACCGAAGATCATTCCCATTACGAACGTCCTTAGCATGACCGACGACGAGACCTCGCCCGGGGCGTTGGCGTTTGAGGTGGGCGGAAAGACTTATCGCATTGATCCAATCCTGGAGAAAGGCGAGACGGATTATTTTGTGATGATTGCCGACGGCACTACCGGCAGCGAAACATATGGGGCCGGCCGTTATCTTTATGTTTCGCCGCCGGATGCTTCAGGCAAAGTCGTCGTTGATTTCAACAAAGCGTACAGCCCGCCATGTGCGTTCACCAACTTCGCCACCTGCCCCTTGCCGCCTCGGCAAAATCATCTTCCATTTCGCATTGAAGCCGGCGAGAAGAAATATGCCGGCACCGTGCACTAGTCAGAACCGCCTGCGGTAGCGGGCGGTTGAACCCGTGCTATCAAGCAACTCGGGACCTATAGGTCAACCGCCCGCTACCGCAGGCGGTTCTGACTAATCCATTGCTTTCTTCTGCATGGCTTTCAGAGTCTCCGGAATAAACGAAGTGATGTGATGCGTGGCGGTGCGGCCATCGGCAAAACTCTGGTAGAGCTTGAAGTCCGGCAGCGAAAGACAGCTCAGCGGCGACTGCAAGTTGTACCCGGTATCGATCCCTATCGCGCTTTTGAAAAGGTAAATGCCGTGACGGCCCAACCGCCCGCGCCAGGGCAGGAAAGTGGTGGGCGTATGGCCGAATACGCAGGGCTTACCGACATACTGTTTGTAGAAGTTCGCGTCGCGTGACCAAAGCAAAGCCTGCGGTGAACTATCGCGCGGATGTTTGTCCTGTTCGAGTCCGGCATGAACATACAGCGCGTAATCGTTTTCATGATAAAGCGGCATGTTGCGGAAAAATTCAAGATGGTCGGCAGGTACTGCCTGACCGATTAGACCCCGAGCCGTTTCAAACTCTTCATCCGTCCTTACCTGCAATTGCTGACCCGTGTACTGCGCGAACGTGTGCTCGCTCCCGGTCACCGGGGCCAGCCATGTATTGGAGACCTCGTCGATGAAGTCCAGCAGCATCTGTTCGTGGTTTCCGCGCAGGCAGATCACTCGCTCGGGATTCTCACGAACAAGTTTGACGACGTACGCAACGCATCCGGGCACGTCCTTGCCGCGATCGATCAGATCGCCGAGGAAGACCAGCAGGTCGGATGATTCATCGCGTGGCAGCAGGTCCAGCAGACTCTGCAGCTGCGCGCAACGCCCATGAATGTCTCCGACGACGAAAGTTTTCACAAAACTCCTTCTCCTTGCGATTGTTAGAGTCGGGCTACTGCCCGACCAAGCGGGCGGTAGCCCGCTTCTAAACACGAGAGGGCTCCTATACCTTAATCGAATCCATCAGCTTCTTAAACTCCAGGTCATCGTGGAAACTTGTCCAATTACGATCTCTTTCAAACCACGCGCGATTCTCGTTTCCCAACTTAATAGCTCGCGCCAGCCACTCCAGAGCTTCCGCGCGTTTGCCGCCGACCGCATACGCCGAGGCCAGCCAGTATGCAGCATCGTGATCCGCTGCGGCCGCTTCTTTTACGTGCTCGGTAATCTCTTTGGCGGCCGCTGCCTGATCGCCTTTGGCGCTCAGGCACATCGCCAGCACTGGTCGCACCCCATGCATGTTCGGATGTTGCTTAAGGACTTGCTGCATAAGGTCAGCAGCCGAATCAATGTCACCGGTATGGTACAGGGTCAGGGCCCGAAATGTCTTAACCAGCGGATGGTCCGGCTCAATCGCGCTCGCCTGGTCCAACTCGCGCATCGCCTCTGCCGGCCGTTGCAGGAACATTAGCAGCCGGGCGCGATTGTACCCCATCACCACGCGTTTCGAAGGATCCAGGCGCTCCACCCGATCGTAACTGCGCATCGCTCTTTCGTACTCGCCGTCCAGCCGGTAAATCGTGGCCGCTACACGATGCACAGCCGCTTCATTTGGCGCCTGCTGGCGCAGAAGCTTGATCTCGTCGCGGGCTTTCTGTTTGTCGCCGCGCGCCAGAAAAATGTAAATCATGTGCAGGCGTGCTTCGATCAGGTGCGGATCCAAAGCCAGTGCCGCCTTCAGCTCTTTTTCAGCTCGCGCGTAGTCGTCCGCATCACCAAAACCTTTGACGACTCTGGTGGCAAAGCAAACCCCCAGGCCGGAATAAGCCAGGGCAAATTCCTTGTCCAGCTCAACTGCCCGGCAAAAATGTTGCACGGCAGATTTGAAATCCTCGCGCGCGACGGTGCGGTTGATAAAGCGCACCAGGGCATCGCGTCCCCGCAGGTATTCTTCATAAGCTTCTGAGTTGGCAGTGGCCCGCCGCGCGATCAGTCCTTCTTCAGAAGGCGTTAGTTCCAGCCGCAACCCTTCCACGATGCGCTGCACAATCGTGTCCTGTACGGTGATGATGTCCCCGGCAGCAACGTCGATGCGATCGCTCCAGAGGATCTCTCCGGACTTCACATCCAGGAGTTGTGCGGTGACGCGAAACCGCTCGCCGGCTTTCAGAAAACCAGCGGCGAGCACTGCATTTACGCCGAGCTGCCGGCCGATCTCCTCGGGGTCATCTGTCTTGCCGTGATATTTGGCAATCAATGACGAGGGGCGCACAATCAGAGAACGAACTCGCGCCAGCTCGGTGATCACGGCGTCGGCCAGCGCAAATTCGTAAAAGCTCGAGGCCGGATCGTCGCTCAGATTCTTGAACGGAAGTATGGCGACACTCTTACGTTCAGTCTGACCCATGCTGGTTACCGGGGTCTCGTGAACTTCTTTGGGCTGCGAACCTGAAGCTTTATCCAGCGGCGCGGTCGTCAATTCCGATCCGGTGATCCCGCGAAACCAGCGCAGCGCCCGGCTCATAGGACTGGCCCCGGAAAGATGCCGCGGCGCAACCGGCGTCATCGGCTCGGCGAACATCTCTTCACCACCGGCCTCAACCTGGCGCAGCACGGTGCGTAGATCGTCGCGAAGCTCCGCAATTCTCTGGTAGCGTTCGCGCGGATCTTTTGCCATGGCGCGATCGAGAATCTCTTGTAAACGCGGTGGCGCACCGCCCGGGCGCGCTTCGGCCAGTGGCTTCGGTTCTTCGTGAAGCACTGCGTGGCGCACGTCAATGCTGGTCCGGCCCTGGAACGGCCAGGTGCCGGTCAGCATTTCGTATAGCAAAACACCAGTGGAAAAAATATCGGCGCGCGAGTCAACGCGATCGCCGCGCGCCTGTTCCGGCGCGGCGTAGGTTGCTGTTCCGTATGGCACGCCCAGCTCAGTCAAGTCAGTGTGATGAATTCCCGAAGTGCGCGCTTCGTTTTCATCGAGCAGTTTGGCAAGCCCGAAATCGAGCACCTTAACCTGGCCTGCGCGGTTCACCATTACGTTGCCGGCCTTTATGTCGCGATGGATGATCCCCTGCGCGTGCGCAGTAGCCAGCGCATCGGCCACCTGAATCGTAATTGACAGCGCGCTGCGCAAGTCCAAAGGCCGGCCGCTGACCAACTGGCGCACGTTCTGGCCTTCGACATATTGCATGGCGATGAAATGCACATCGCCAATTTCGTTCAGGTCGAAAATCGTGCAGATGTTCGGATGGTCCAGCGATGAAGCAAGCTGCGCCTCGCGTTGAAAGCGTTTCAAGTTAGCTTCTTTGACGGTAAGTTCGGGCGGCAAAACTTTTACCACCAGCGGGCGCCCCAGCTTGGTATCGATAGCTTTATAGACAGTTCCCTGACCACCCTCGCCGATCTTTTCGAGGATCTTGTAACTGCCC
>JBDUCF010000275.1:0-4399 GCA_040003545.1 Pyrinomonadaceae bacterium
GCGCCTGTCCGTGTTCGTGATGCGACCCGCGTTCGGCTGAGGAGAGAGTGAGATAATTGTCAACTTATTGGAAGCCGCTCTCGCAATTTAGAGCACCGGGTGCGTCGCGTTCGCCCAGGGGATCAAGTAACTCCCCGCTTGAGTCTGCGATCTGATTTTACCCGCGCTTCACACGATCAAAAGGATAGAAAGACAAATGGGTACCAAACTTTATGTGGGAAACCTCTCGTTCCGCACGACGAGCGAGGAACTGCGCGACGCTTTCGCGGCAGCAGGCACAGTAGAATCAGCGTCCGTAATCGAAGACCGCGACACCGGCCGTTCACGCGGTTTTGCATTCGTGGAAATGGCGACGGCGGAAGAGGCGGCGGCAGCAATTGAGCAATTCAACGGCAAGGACTTTGGCGGTCGCAACTTGACGGTCAATGAAGCCAAGCCGCGGGCTGATCGTGGTGGCGGTGGCGGCGGACGGGGCGGCTATGGCGGTGGTGGTGGCGGCGGACGTGGCGGCTATGGCGGCGGCGGTGGACGCGGCGGCGGCGGCGGCGGCGGCGGCGGCGATCGCGGCGGTTTCGATCGCGAACCGCGCTGGTAACACTTAAGTGATGAGTGATGAGTAATGAGTGATGAGCAAGCGGGTCATAATCCGCGTGCTGTCGCTTTTAACTCATTACTCATTACTCATCACTCATCACTATTTCCTGGCTGCCGGCGTGAGCTTAAGCTTCAGGCGCTCCCCGCCGCGCACGAGTTCCACTTCATATTCCTGTCCGGCTTTCATCTCGCCCAGCGCGTAGGTGTAATCGTAAACATTGTGCACGTCGCGGCCAGCCAGTTTCACAATCCGGTCGCCTGCTTTTATTCCTGCTTTCGCGGCCGGCGAGTCATCGCGCACGCCATCCAGCAACAATCCATCTCCTGAGTCGGCATAGTTTGGAATTGTGCCGAGGTAAACGCGGAATCCCGTGGTGCGCCCCTGCGACTCGCTCTTTGCAACTGTGTAAACGGGCCGTGCCTTGTTAGCATCGATGCTGCGCACGATACGTTCAACAAAACTAAGTATCTGCGCTTCATCTACGTAGTTAATCTTGTCGGCGGTATCGGAAGGTTTGTGATAATCCTCGTGCGTGCCGGTCCAGAGAAACAGCACCGGAATCCTTTTCGCATAAAACGACGAATGATCGCTTGGGCCATAACCGTCCTCGCTAAGGGTCAGGTCAAAGCCTCGCGTATGAACGCTCGCGTAAGACACTTGCCCATTTGGTCCGGTCTCTAACGTCACTTGTCCAGGCACCCGAATTGGATTTGCCAACTCGGCAACCGCTATTGGTCTATCAACAAAGTTGCCGTTCGTTATCAGATCTCGCCAACCTGACGCTGTGCCCACGCCGCCGACGATCAGCTTGTTGTTCTTCAAGCGGCCAATCATGTCCATGTTAATCATGGCCACCGTGTTTTCGAGCGGCTTGAGCGGCTGGTTTACGTAATAATTCGAGCCAAGCAAGCCTTCTTCTTCACCGCTGAACGCAATGAACACAATTGTGCGCCGCGGTCTTGGCGAGTCTGATGAAGCAAACAGTCTTGCGAGTTCCAGGAGACCGGCTGTGCCCGAGGCGTTGTCGTCAGCGCCGTGATGAATGTCACCTTCGCGCGGCGCCAGACTTCCTTCACCGCCGCGTCCCAGGTGATCGTAATGTGCGCCAATAACGATCACTTCATTCTTCAATACTGGATCGGAGCCGTTGACGATGCCGACAACGTTGGCCGCTTCGACTTCGTTGCGAACGATGTTGGTTGAAAGATCGATCAGAGGGATTGGAATTGGCGATCGCAAGACCGTCCCGCGCGTAGGTATGCCGGGGGTTGTATTCAACTCGATTCGTGCGTCCGCAACCTTTTCGTAGTCTGCGAGACTTGCACCATTGTCGAGAAGCCGCGTCGCCGTTTGTCTTGACACTACGATTACGGGTAATCCACCTTCTCCCGAATTGTCGTAAGTAAGTCGTGAAAGTCGAACATCCTTTAGATTCTCTTCACGAGCGATGATTATTAGTGCCTTTGCTCCAGCGTTCCGTGCTGCAATTGCTTTCCAGCGAGGGGCTTCGTACTGAGCGAATTGTCCATGAGGATTGTCACCGTCCGGGGTTCCAGCAAAGACTACTGCGATCCGGTCCTTAACATTTGAGTACGCGTAATCGTCGTATTTCAAATCGGACGCGGAAATACCATAGCCTGAAAAAACGAGCATGCTGTCCTTAACGCTGGCATTAGACGAAAATCCCAGAGGCATCCAATCTTTACCCACGAGAAAAACCGTGGGCGCTGTGGCTCCGTAGTGAGTTGACAAGGTGTTACCCGTCCCAAGTTCGACCCCGGCAACGTACGGAAACTTCTGCAAATAACGATTAGGTGAATTGGCCTCCAGGATCGACATGCCCTGCGTGTCCCAGCCGATGCTGCGTTGCAAACCGTAACGGGCAAATTCGCGGGCGATGTATTCGGCGGCGAGATTAGCGCCTTCGCTGCCGGTCCGGCGTCCTTCCAGTTTTTCGGAAGCGAGATAATTGATGTGCGCGCGCAGACGATCGACAGAGGGACTGATTTGCGTTGAGGTCTCTTGGGCGAACGCGCCCGCAACCAGCGCAATGATCAAAATAACGACGTTAAAATACCTGTTAATAGTTCTCATAAGCTTTTAGTCCAATTCCGACACCTGAAACCTGGCACCCGACACCTGCTCTTATTCCACCCAATCGGCGATAAAGATGTTCGTGTCGCCCTGCGCTTTCGCATTCCGGTTGGAAGCGAATACTAGTTTTTTTCCATCAGGCGAGAACATCGGGAAGCCATCGAAAGTGTCGTTGAAAGTAATGCGTTCCAGCGCCGAGCCGTCAACGTTGATCTTATAGAGATCGAAATTGCGGCCCCTCGCGTCGTCCATGTTTGATGCGAATATGATGCGCTTGCCATCGGGAAAGAAATAGGGCCCGAAGTTCGCTTTGCCGTTACGCGTCACCTGGCGCTTGTTCGATCCGTCCGCATTCATCACCCAAATCTCGAGGGTGGTGGGACGAATGAGATTTTGTTTAAGTAGAGCCAGGTAATCTGACTTTTCTTTTTCTGTCTGGGGATGATGGGCGCGATAGACGATCTGCTTGCCGTCGTAAGACCAGAATGGACCACCGTCGTAACCCAGCTCGGCCGTCAACCGCCGCACATTCTTCCCGTTCCCGTCCATCGTGTAGATGTCCAGATCGCCATCGCGCATCGATGTGAAGACGAGCTTGCCCTGTTTCGAAATCGTGGTCTCCGCATCGTAACCCGGCGTGTTGGTTAGCTGCTTCAGATCGGATCCATCCGGTCGCGCAGTGAAAATCTCAAACGACGAATAGACGGCCCAGACGTAACCCTTCGAGAAATCCGGTCGCAGCGGACATTCCTTCGCCCCCAGATGGGTTGATGAATAAAGAATCTTCTTCGTATTGGGATAAAAATAGGAACACGTCGTGCGGCCGTTGCCCGTAGAGACCAGTCGGATGTTCGAGCCGTCCAGATTCATCGTGTAAATCTGGTCGCATTGGCGGGCATCTCGCGTGGATTGAAAGATCAGTTGCTTTCCGTCGGATGAAAAATAAGCTTCAGCATTCTCGCCGCCGAAAGTCAGCTGCTTAATGTTTTTGAGATGTTTCTCGGCAGGCAGTAGCCGCGAATCCTGTATGGATTCGGGTTGGGAAAACCCCAAGCCTGATCCAAGTAGACAAAGGAGAATCGCGGAGGTAAATAACCTAAGAATTGGTTTCATGGGTTGAAGTTGGAGGTGCAACCGAGCATTGTTTGTAGCGTCTTAAGCGGAGAACCTAGATGTCATGGGCCACGTCAGGTTCGGCTCTGCCGCCGGATGTGCGGCGGTGGCTACGCCCCGCCGACACTAGCCCGACTATCCCGGGGCTATGCCCCTAGTCCGATCTTGGGCCTCGATATTATTGGACCAGCGGCCACACCGAGGGCGTAGCCCAGAATCTAAAAGCATATCTGCGGCGGGGCATAGCCACCGCCTCACATCCGGCGGCAGAGCCGAAGCCAACGAGCGACAGACTTGTGGAGCAAAAGGTTTTGTTAGCAAACAACGCTTAATCGATGGTTAGTGCTTCGGATACCAGCTTCGCCTGTTCCGCCTGATGAATCTGATACGAGCCGGTTGCCGGACTCGCCGAGGCCGCGCGACCAACGTAGATTGGCCGCTCGCAGACAGAAACAAGTTTTTCCAGGCGCGGCTCAACAAACGTCCAGCCACCCATGTTCTTCGGTTCTTCCTGCGCCCACACAAGTTGTTTCGCTTGCGGATAACGCGTTAACAGCTCACGCAAACGCGCGAGCGGAAACGGATAAAACTGCTCGA
>JBDUCF010000276.1:0-4394 GCA_040003545.1 Pyrinomonadaceae bacterium
AAGTTAAGCTGGTCCTTCAGGATTGTTTGCGATTTGTGATCGAGTAGTTTGCGCGCATCGGCGCCGAGCAACTCCTCGATGCGAGCGAGCGCCGGCTCCGAGCGCTTCAATTCCGTGGCCATATCCGTCCTCCTGATCTTGATAACCGAGCTGGACATGCAGCTGGGGCAATGCAAGCAGCGAATTATATAACACCGCCAATCTAAAAGCATTTTCCGGTGTCTTGTTGACGGGCGATCGTTTCCCGCCGCGAATCGCTGTTTCTTACGGACGCTACCCGAACCCAGGCCGTCGTCCTGGACTCACGAGCCTTCAACGAAACCGTGCGCATCAAGCTGCCGGCGGGTTTTGAGGTGGATGAGTTGCCCGACGCGGTGAAACTGAACACAAGCTTTGGCGCCTACACAACCAGTTATGAGACAAAAGACGGCCAGTTGATCTTTACACGAAAGTTAGTTCAGCGCGCCATGACCCTCCCGGTCGAGCAATACTCCGTGGTGCGCAGTTTCTTTGAACGCATACGGGCTGCCGAGCAATCACCGGTTGTGCTGGCCAAGAAATAATCAGAACTTCTGGTTGCGATCACGCTATCACTCGCCGCGCAGGGTCAACTGCCGGAAAGCTTCGCGCAGGATTGTAGTGACGCTGCCCGCAGTCAGGGCATAGCGATGAAAATCGAACGTGGTGACGATGCCGAGGCCCAATTCCGCCGACGTTAGAAAAATTTCTTCCGCGTCCGTCAGATCGTTTAGCTCATAAACTCCTTCGACCAACGGAATTGCTAACTCGCCGGCGAGCGCGACAATGCGCTCCCGCGTCACGCCGGCCACGGCGCCTGTAGCCGGCGAAGGCGTATGCACGGTCCCTTCTTTAACCCAGAAGAGATTCGCCCTGGTGGTTGAGGCGACTTCGCCGCGCTCATTAAGCATGACCGCTTCGTGAAAATCTCTGGCCCGCGCCTCCTCCCCCGAGAGGACCCGTTCCAATGAGCTGGTGCTTTTGACGCCGGCCAGGGGAGACACGCTGTTAACGCGATAAGGCGACACGGTCAGCGTCAGGCCTTCCGCTGGAACCGCACGCACCTCTCCCGTCATCATTAGCAGATCGGTTTTGCGCTGGCTGCTGCTCTTCGCGATCCAAACGTCGCGGCCCTTGCTGGCCAGCAGCACCACCCGCGCGCGTCCCTCCTGCACCCGGTTGACGGCGATCAGTTTGTTGAGACAGGTGCTGACTGCTGCTTCATCGAAGGAACTGCGATCCACGCCGGCGCGATCGGCATGGTCCATCAATCGCGCCCAGTGCTGCGGCCAGAGGAAAGGTCGTCCGGCGTAAATCGCCGCGGTGGTGAAGACCCCGCGTCCGTACAGTAGCGCAGAAGAAACCGGCGCGATGCGTGACTTCGCTGCGTCCAGCATGTTCTTGTTGAGGTAGATAACGGCGTGCATTTTGAGGGGGGCCGAGGGAGCCTGCGACAAACTCAGTAATCATCTTTGTTCGTTAACTCTTTTTCCATCCGGTCGGCGATCAGAACCACGCTCTTGATTGTCAGGCGGAGGGATTCCGCATCGCTGTTAGCGTCTATCTGCGCCGCGTACATAAGCAGGTACTTGCCCGCGTTCGCGCCGCTACTGAGTGCAACCAGGCGCCAGGACCCGAGCTTGACGGTGTTGTTCTCGCGCAGCAAACGGTTTGCTACCCCCGCCGAGAGTGGACCGTCAGATAGAAACGCCGGAGCGAGAACTTCACGAATCTCGAGCGAGCCGTACTTCTCCGTGTTGGAGTTAACATAGACGAGCTGGCTTCTCCAGATAGGTTTTCCGTCTGCGGATGTTCCGTCTTGAACTGTCTGGATAGGAACCAGTTTATAGTCATTGTCCGCATTCATCTCAAACTTGTAGCCGACTTCATCAAGGGCCGCCTTGACGCGTGGATCGGCAGGGGGCTTTTTAGTCGGATTGCCGACTTGCGCCGAAACAACCGATGTAAAGAGAAGGAGCGATGCCAACCCTAATAATTTTTGCTTCATGAGTTTCTCTTAAGTTTTCCTTTCGAGCTTTCATTCCTAATCGAAGTCTTTACGAAGAGACCAGGAGGACTCCGATCCTTCTTCTTTCATCCTTCGTCATTCCGCTCCAGCTGCCAACACTTCCGCCTGCAGACGTGCGGCCAGGGATGAACGCCAGGCGCTTTCGATTTCCGAAATGTCCACATCGATAACTTCCTCGCCGTCGCTTTCAATTCGCAGGCGATCTGAACCGACACGACCCAGTAGTGTCATGGGACAGGCGGCGCGCGCCACGGTTACTTCGATGTCGCCGAGCGCCGCTTCATCGAAGCTTACTATGATCCTTGAAGGCGATTCGCCGAACAACCGCGCGGCGATTGAATACTCCCCGGTGAGATCGATGTCCGCGCCGACCGCCACGCGATTCAGCGACGAGAAACAACACTCAGCCAGCGCGACTGCCAGTCCGCCATCTGAACAATCGTGGGCAGAATGAAGCAAGCCCGCCTCCGCGGCGCGCAAACAGGCGCTTTGCACCGCGAGTTCGGCTTCGAGATTGAGCGCCGGTACGCGGCCTTTGCTGGTCATCTCATCCGGCGTTTGCTCGCCGATTACGCCGGCGTATGCGCTGATTGAAAGATCGTCGTGCGTCGTCCCCAGTAACGCAATGAAGTCGCCCGCGATTTTGAACCCGGGCTGAATTACCCGGCGCACATCGTCGATCAATCCAACCATACCGATGACCGGCGTCGGCAGGATGCCGCGTCCCTCGGTCTCGTTATAGAAGGAAACGTTGCCCGAGACGACGGGCGTGCCAAACGCACTACAGGCTTCAGCCATGCCATCTACTACCTCCGAAAACGACCACATCACTTCCGGCCGCTCGGGTGAAGCAAAGTTCAGACAGTTCGTAATAGCCAGTGGCTGGGCGCCGACACAGACAACATTCCGAGCTGCTTCGGCGACCAGGAGTTTTGCGCCTTCGCGTGGGTTGGCAGCGCAATAGCGCCCGTTGCCATCGAGGCTGATTGCCAGGGCGCGCCGCGTTTCCTTGATTCGGACCACAGCCGCATCCGCTCCGGGCAAAACCGCGGTGTTGGTGCGCACCATGTGATCGTACTGGGAATAAACCCACTCCTTCGAAGCGATGTTTGGTGAAGCGAGCAGTTTCAGCAACGACTCGTTGTGTTTTTGTTCGTCCTCAGTGGTTAGTTGTCCGTTGTCCGCGCTTTGCTTTGGAGCTTGCTCTTGAAACTGATCTCCGACCTCTGATCTCTGACCTCTGACGTTTGGCTCCATGGGCCGCTCATATCTTGGCGCTTCCTCAGTCAAGGCCGAAACCGGAATGTCGGCCACCGTTTGGCCCTCGTGAATCACGCGCATGTGTTGGTCATCGCGCACGCGTCCAATCGTGACCGCATCGAGGTCCCACTTGCGAAAGATGTCAATCACCTCCCGTTCACGCCCCGCGTGAGTGACAATCAGCATCCGCTCCTGTGATTCAGAGAGCAGCATCTCGTACGCCGTCATTCCCTGTTCGCGCTGCGGCACTAATGACAGATCGAGCTCAATTCCCGTACCGGCGCGCGCGGCCATTTCGCATGATGATGAAGTCAAACCCGCCGCCCCCATGTCCTGGATGCCGGCCACGGCGCCACTACGCATTGCCTCCAGGCACGCCTCGAGCAGGAGCTTTTCCAGAAAGGGATCGCCCACCTGGACCGTCGGCCGCTTTGCCAGTGCGGCATCATCAAACTCCGCTGAGGCCATGGTTGCGCCGTGAATGCCGTCACGCCCGGTCTTGGCGCCGACGTACAGCACGGGATTTCCTGTGCCCGTTGCTTTGCCAAAGAAGATTTGATCGCGGCGGACCAGGCCCAGCGCAAAGGCATTGACCAGTGGATTGAACGCATAAGCGTCGTCGAATGCGACTTCGCCGCCGACTGTGGCAACGCCAAAAGCGTTTCCGTAATGCGCGATGCCGGCAACCACTCCGGCCAGCAGCGATCGGTTACGCCGTCCATGCTGGGGATGATCGAGCGAGCCAAAACGCAAACTATTCAAAGACGCAATCGGCCGGGCGCCCATAGTAAAAACATCGCGCAGGATCCCGCCGACGCCGGTGGCTGCTCCCTGAAAAGGTTCAATGAATGACGGATGATTGTGGGACTCGATCTTGAAGGCAGCGCACCAGCCGTCACCGACATCGACTACCCCGGCGTTCTCGCCCGGCGGCACGATCACGCGCTCGCCTTTCGTAGGCAGACGCTGCAGGTGCACCCGCGACGATTTATAAGAGCAATGTTCCGACCACATCACCGAAAAGACGCCCAGTTCGACCAGGGTCGGCTGGCGACCAAGCAACTCCTTGATGCGCGCGAATTCTTCC
>JBDUCF010000277.1:0-4342 GCA_040003545.1 Pyrinomonadaceae bacterium
GCGCGAGAGCTTTACATCGATTGACCGCCAGCTTCCATCGCGCGCGCGATTCGATGGCCGGTAAGCCAGAGTGTATTGGTGCCCTAACTCCGCCACGATGCCGGAGAAGGAATCCCGCAATGCCTGTCCGCCCGGACTGGCGACGTAAAGCCCACCGCTCTTGTTAGCGAACTCCTTCAGTACCCCGGTACTTTGCAGGTCGCGCACGCCGTCATTCGATGACATGTTCACCGTGTAAATCGTTGCGCCAACGGCCAGGGCCCTTTCAAGTGCCTTACCGGGCGAGGCATTGCTCCGGTTCTCGCCGCCATCGGACAGCACCACGATCGCCCGGCGTCTTTCCGATCGCCTGGACAGATCATCGGCCGCGCGCACAATCGCGTCGTTAAGGACAGTCATGCCTCTGGTCCGAATACTGTATGCGCCAGGCGCGAGGTCCCGGTCTGAAGAGAAGTCCTGCAACCGCTCAACTTTGGTGTCAAAGCGATAGACTGCCGCCACGTCCTCGTCTCGCAATCCGTCAAGGAAACGAATTGCCGCGGAACGGCCCAGCGATAGTCTTTGCTCCATGCTTCCCGAAGTGTCCAGGAGCACTGCCGCGGCGAAAGGAGTTTCTTCTGCTGTGAATGAAGAAACGGTTTGCGGTTGGCCTCCCTCCATCACGCCAAAATCCGCTTGCTTCAAACCATTAACAAACTTGCCCTGCGCGTCCATAACCGTGACGTTGACCAGCACCAGATCGGTATTCACACGTATGACTTCGTCATCCTGAATCTGGGCGCGAGTTGATGGAACCAGGACAAAGCTAAGCGAGGTTTGAAGTATCAGGGCGAAGCAAACCAGTAGAATTGAAAGGAGCGGCGCGTGGAGTGAAGAGTATTGTTTTCCAAAGAGGAACATTCTGTAGCTGGGCCTGACTGCTGATAGAAGGTTTCGGCTACTGGCTATACGTGCGGGCATATTGAATAACTTCCAGAAGCTGGTTGAGGCGCTCGATGACGCAGGCGGAAACTACCTGGCGCGGAGTTTTCTCCACCTCTTTGCGCACCTGATCCGAAACATCGGCCATCCTGGTTAAGGCGGACTCAAGATCTCTGGGAACCGCATCAAGGGTTACCTCGCTGTCGGATCCACCTGCTTCACTACGTATTCGCCGCGTCAGTTTTTCCAGTTTCTCCAGTTTTTTGCGATCGGGAGGGTTCAAGGCTTTGGCTGAGGCAAAGGTCGCTTTCAGCTCAGCACCGATCTTTGCCGCCTCGCGTGCCCGATCAAGATTTTCCAGATGGTCCTTTTCCGCCAGCCTGATTGCCCGGCGCACGACCATCTCTTCCGCGGGCGAGCTGCCATCGAAGACAGACTTGGAGCTGGGAGCAGCCTTGTCAGCAGTCATTGCCTCGTTGGGATTCGGCGGCGGGGTGCTTTGCCCGAAGGCCGAACACGAGAACAATGCCACCAGCAAGGCCAACAAGAAGATTCGTAACGACATCATGCTTCTCAACAGTTATCGGGCTATCCAGGCGTAGTTTGCAGCGAAGACTCACGCGAAATATTACCGGAAAGGCAGCTCCTTCTCAAGGCATATGCGCTGCTGTTGTGACGGGAAAAAAGCTTGTTTGGTTGGCTGCGATCTCGTCGCGACTCGTATTTCTTATCGCCAAACAGAAGCCCGACCGTCAGGGAGGGGTCGTTCAAACTCTTCGTCGGGTCCCTGACGGTCGGGCTTCCCCGATATCACACCGTCAAGGGACTTTCGCCGGGTTGTCAGGAGTGTTTATGAACTCTTCACCGCGGGGCCGCGGCTTGCTTACCATTATGGTTTTGCCTTCCGGAGTCTTCTCGAGGGGACGCTGCGCGCCAGGTAAGGTCTTAAATGGTATTTGGATCTGGGCCTTAAGGTCTCCGCTCTTCAGCCCAAGTATACGCGCGGCACTGTAGTCCTGAGCTGTTATGGTGAAGGAATAGCGGCCTTGTTCGCCTGGAGCAAGATCATGTGGTTCCACCGGAATCACTTTGGTTTCAGTGAAGCCGTCCTTGCGCTTGGTCAGATTGATTTCCACTGACAGGCCCGATAGTGGTTCAACGGAGATGTTCTGCACCGTGCCGCCGATAATCGTTTGAGGGCCTTTCATCATAGCGTCGTCAACATAGATCTGGGCCTTAGGCGGAACCACCGGCTTAATCTCCCTGGCTTCGGCCAGCTCGCGGGCGGCGGTTTCGCGCGCGTGACGATTTCGCAAGTAAAGATAGCCGCCGAGCATTGCGGCGGTAAATAGAACCGCGCAGAGCACTCCTACCGCTACCCTGCGTCCGTACGAGGCCTGTTCCTCTTCCGGGATGTCTGTGGAATCGTCGAGCAGCTTAGTAGTCGTCATCGAGGGGGTTTTCTATTGCTAAAGAAGAATATCAGGTTGAGATAAATCGAGCGCATCAGACCTAACTAACATCTAGGGCGCCGGCGGGTGACCGGGTGGTGGCGCTCCGGTGATGTTCTCGATGAGCGCGCTCAGAAACTCTTGCTCGGCGACGCCAGTGCTCTTCAAAGTTTCCCATTCCGCACCCCGCGCGCCATCAGTACGGCCTTCAATTTTCGCATTGACGGTAACGTTAGAAGCCATTCCGTCGATGGGCTGGACTACAACGGTCATAGTGTATCGACCACGCGTCCAATCACTACTGCTGAACTGGGGGACCTCCGCATAACGTCCCAATTGCGACCGGCTAACCACAGCTCCCTTAATGAAGGTATAAGGCTGGCTGACAATAATTCCTTCGTTCGGCCTGGAGGCAGATTCATCCACGATTAACTTTCGATCGCGCATGACATCGGTGACTGCCTTAACGATCGCATCACGGCGAGCCGTCATTCGATAAGGGTTGGGAATCAGCGGCACCGTAGGAGTGCGACCCCTCCCGAAATCCATGCCGCGGCCGACGCCTGTATCCTGCTTCGTACCATTCGATGCGGGTGCGGTGCTGCTGCCGGTATCGCGAATGCGTTCGCTTTGCTTGTCTACGCCTTTGCCTTGTGCGTGCGCTACCGCTGTGACAGCGAGGAGTATGAAAACGGCTTTGATGGTTTGTTTCACTTCGATATTCCTATGGCGGAATCCAGCGCTAGAGGGAAGACTCTTGAAGGATAGAGCACAAACCCTTCCGATACAAGCGGGCAGTAGTTGGTAGGGTCTTAATCCCTCTTGTTTTGGAAAGGACGCCAGGAGCTCGGCGCATGGGCGTCGTTTTGGGCAAAGGTGCGAAGAAATAGAAGAGCGAAAGGCGCTAAGCCAGGTTCGGTCTGTCTTCTTTGCGTCTCCGTCTTTCTTTCCTTAGCGCCTGGGCGCGAAACGAAGACGCCAGCCTACTGCGCGTCACTGCGCGTCTCGGTCGCGTTCCCATTTTCGCAGGGCCTCGACGCCACGCTGAAAGTCCGAATCTCTAGCGTAAAAGTTATGAGCGCCGTCGTTACGCGCGGGATCCCGCACGTAATAGAGGTAGTCGGTGGTGGCAGGATTGAGCGCCGCTTCCAGAGAGCTGGCGCCGGGTGAAGCGATTGGCCCTGGTGGCAAGCCGATTACCAACCTCGTGTTGTAAGGAGAGCGCCGGTCAACATCACTCTTGTAAACTCGGCCGTCGTCTTTCCACTTGCCGGCAAGCTTCGAAGCGTAAACGATAGTGGAGTCCACGCCGAGCGGTATATGTTTCTGTAGTCGATTGTAAATCACGGAAGCGACCAGAGGGCGTTCTTCGCTGAGCTTGGCTTCGGTCTCAATCAGTGAAGCGATGGTGACTATCTGACGAGGAGTCAGATTAAGCTCGCGCGCTCGATCGGAGTAGTTGGGCCGCCACTCCTGGCGAAAGCGGTTTACCATGGTCGCGATGATTGCCGGAGCTTTAGTATCCGGCGGAAAGCTGTACGTCGCCGGAAAAAGATACCCCTCCAGGTTTTTTGCCGCCGGATCGAGATCGTGGATGTTGCCGGTGTCGTCCATAAGCGCCATCGCCGCATTCGCGTCTGCTAATTGCAATTCCGGAACGTGAGCCAGCGAATCGGCGATGTCCCATCTGGTCCAACCTTCAATGACAGTGAAGCGGCTAAGACGCTGCTCGCCTTCCTGAAGCTTCTTGAGCACGCTCAGCGGTGATATGGGGGTGGCAAACCGGTACTCGCCGGCTTTTAGTCGCACTCCCGCGCCGGAGAGTTTGATGTAGAGAAGCAACGGCCAACCGCGCCGCACGACGCCTTCCGAAACCAGCTTTCGCACCACTACGTCGGGTGAAGTCCCTCGGGGAATGACAATATATTCCGCCGAGTGAGTGTGGGTGATGGGATTGTGAAGTTCGCGGT
>JBDUCF010000278.1:0-4336 GCA_040003545.1 Pyrinomonadaceae bacterium
CTGACTGCAACCGTTACCATCTCCGCGCCCGATGCGCAATGCGCCGTTTTCATTTCATCGTAAGTGCGGTATTTTCCGGTACCGATGATCAGCCGCGAAGTGAACGCGCGGTCCGCAATCTTAAATACATCGGCTCGAGTTGGAGTTGGAACTGCTGATGGCATGACCAGGTATATTTTGCCTTTCGATTATAAGAGGACTTTACAACGGAATACGATGAAAACAAAAACCGTCGACGTGATGAGGTCGGTACCGCCCGCGGTAGCGGGTGGGTCAGTTGCGCTACTGCTCAATCGAGATTAGTTCCTTCTCAGAACCCACCCGCTACCGCGGGCGGTACTGACCTTATCGGACCGCACCTATCGCAATTCAGCTGGCAATTGCATCACCACCGGATCGGTTTTCGTCCGCGGTCGCTTACCGCATCACGGCCTCCGCCCACGAATTGGACTATCTCGATCCGATCGCCTTCCGTTATTAAGGTCGTAGCCCAATCAGCGCGGCGCACCACTTCCTTGTTAAGTTCAATGGCGACTCGTTCCGGCGTCAGTGAAAGCTCGTTGACAAGATCGCTTAGATAGCTTTCGTCTGCCACGTTGCGCGGTTCGCCATTAATCTCAATCCGCACGTACCGCTCCTACCCTCCCGGTAAAATGATCCGGCGCAGCTCGGCCTTTTCGCCGCCGGCATCCGCGCGCACCAGGATTGCCCCGCGTCCGTTTGCAAATTTGGGCAGGGCTGCAAACATGATTGCTATACCGTCCTTGTCTGTCTTGGCGAAAGTCGAGACCGGGCGAAAGGTGGTTCCCAAAGTCTTCAGCACAACATGGGCATCGGGCACCACTTGCTGATCGTTTTGCGGACCTCGACTGACGCGCACGCGTAAAGTGGCAAATTGCCCACCGCGTAGCTCGCGCTCCTCCAGCAAATTGATGCGCAAGACACTGGCAGCGGCCGCAGTTGCCATAAGGGACCCCTCTTCGGGATCCGCCGGCTGCTCGGCAACAACTTCAAACGTCTCGCCGATTTCGAGCGGAGCCACTTCGTACGTGGTGTCGGAAACTTCGATCGGGCTCCCGTCCAGCTCTATGGTCGGAGATGGTTGGGCCCTGGCGGCATCGAGCTGGGCCATGCGTTTGAGATCTCCGACCCGGCCGGCGTGGATTGCCGCGCAGATCAGTTTGTGCTGGCGCTGGAGACGCTCAGCCAGAGCTGCCTCGTTGAAGCCGGCCGCGATCAGATCCTCGTACGGAGAGCGCTTACTCGCCAGAACCTCGCCACCGGTATAGACCAGTGAAAGGATCAGAGGACTGGCAAGACCTTTGTCTTCCGTCTGTACGTGGTAAGTAACGCCGTTGTGCTCGACGTCCGTATTGAATCCGGTAATCACTTCGCTTCAGACTTAGCGGCTAGCCGCAACGGCGGAGACTTCCTCATAATGGTTTTTGTGAGGTCCGCCGGAACAGTAGCATACGCATTTTCAGGCGGTCAATCATCATGCAAAACGGCGGGTTTGACGCAAAGTAGAGTTCTTGACACCCTTAAATTGATGAACTACGATGACTTTGTACAATGATTCTCAATCTCCCGGTAAGCTAATTTCCGGCCAGGTGATGGTTCGAAGGCGGGAACGAATTTGCGCGTGTCAGCGCGCCAGGGTCTTATGAGGTTCAACCTTTCCGACTATTTGCCGATTGTCCTTATGTTCGTCGTGGCGGCAGGCTTCGCTGTTACAAACATTTTACTGTCCCGAGTCGTAGGCCAGCGCAAGTCCACCCGGACGAAGCTGATGCCCTACGAGTGTGGCAAGGACCCGGTAGGCTCAGCCCGCGAAAGATTCTCGGTGAAGTTTTACCTCATCGCGATGCTTTTCATCCTGTTCGACATTGAAGTCATTTTTCTGATTCCCTGGGCGGTGGTTTTTAAGAGGCTGGCCGCTCCCCAATACGGGTTGCGCACGCTGCTCTATACCGAGATGATGTCGTTCGTCGCCCTGCTGCTGGCCGGCTATATTTACGTCGTGAAGAAGGGCGCTTTTGATTGGAGCGAGCAGGCGCGCCGTGAAGCAGAAGCCGAAGCACGCTTGCTTTCCCGTGCGGCACAGCCAGGCGCACAAGTAACGCGCACCGCGGCCTGACGACGTCAGAAGATAAAGCGGAAACTGTATGGGCCTGGAAAACATTCTCGCCGAAGCTTTGCCGGAAGTGCTGACTACCCGGCTTGATTCATTGATCAACTGGGCGCGCAAGTCTTCGCTGTGGCCGGCCACTTTCGGACTTGCCTGCTGCGCCATCGAGATGATGAATGCCACCAGCTCCCGCAATGATCTGGCCCGCTTTGGCGCGGAGGTGTTTCGCGCTTCGCCGCGCCAGGCTGACGTAATGATCGTTTCCGGCCGCGTGTCGCGAAAGATGGCTCCAGTTTTGCGCCGCATCTACGAACAGATGCCCGAGCCGAAGTGGGTGATCTCGATGGGCGCCTGCGCCACTTCAGGCGGTGTGTTCGACAATTACGCCATAGTCCAGGGCGTGGACAAGATCGTTCCGGTGGACGTTTACATTCCCGGTTGTCCGCCGCGGCCTGAGATGCTGATCCACGCCGTGATGATGTTGCAGGACAAGGTGATGAAAGAATCAGTAAGGGATCGCAAAGACATTCCCCCCGAAGAAGCCATTGAGGCCGTTCCTCCGGGAACTCTGCCGAGCGGTTCGCCGAAAGGCCAAATCGAGCCACTGGAACGTCCTTATGCGTACGCGTCAAAGCACGAGCGCCGCCGCTCTTTCTAACGCGCGTTCGCTTTGAAACCGAGCTGCCGCGCGGACACTTTGTAATGTCACAGGATAACCAGCGGAACGAGCGGACTGACGCCGCCAGCGAAATAACTTCAAATCAAACAGCGCCGTCGCCGAGGAGCACGAACAGCGAAGCTCAACCGGCGGCGGCGTTGCAACGCGAGCACCCCGAATGGATCACTACGGTGATTACCGCCTTCGGTGAAACAACCATCATCATTCCGCGGCAGCATATCGTCGCCGCCTGTTCGTTTCTTAAGACGACATCCGGATTGGAATTCAATTTTCTTGCGGACCTCTGCGGCGTCGATCGAGGCCCTGAAGAAGAGCCGCGCTTTGAAGTGAACTATCACCTCTTCTCCACCAACAAACATCATCGCCTGCGTTTGAAAGTCGTGCTGAATGAGGACGACATTCACGTGCCCAGTGTTACCGGAGTTTGGCGCACGGCAAACTGGCACGAGCGCGAAACTTACGATTTGTTTGGGGTGATCTTCGACGATCATCCAGATTTGCGCCGCATACTTTTGCCTGATGATTGGGAAGGGCATGCGCTGCGCAAAGATTTTCCCTTGCGCGGGTATGAGCCCTACAGCCTGACCTAAGTTAATCATGAGTGCCTCCACCCCAACCCTGCCACCGCAGTTCGAGGTCATCGATCGACCGCTCGATACGCAGATGACGATCTCGATGGGGCCGCAGCATCCATCCACGCATGGAGTGCTGCGCCTGGAACTGGTGCTGGATGGCGAGATGGTCGTCAAAACCATTCCGGACATCGGCTATCTCCACACCGGGATGGAGAAACTCTTCGAGTACAAGAAGTATCAGCAGGGCATCGTCATCACGGATCGAATGGATTATCTGAATCCGCTAGGCAATAACCTGGCCTACGTGATGGCGGTGGAGAAGCTTCTGGCGCTGGAGATTCCAGAGCGGGCCCAGACGATTCGCGTTTTGATGTGCGAACTGCAACGCATTGCATCTCACCTGGTCTGGCTGGGAACGCATGCGCTGGACCTGGGGGCGATGACCGTCTTCTTCTATTGCTTCCGCGAGCGCGAAAAGATTCTCAACTTGATCGAAGCAGCCTCAGGCGGACGGCTGACCCCATCCTATTTCCGCATCGGTGGATTGATGATGGATTTGCCGTCCGGGTTCGAGCGCCGCGTCAAACAGTTCACAGATGACTTTCCCGGAGCGGCTGACGAATTCGATTCGCTTTTGACCGGGAACAGGATTTTTCAAAAGCGAACTCAGAATGTCGGGCGCATCTCCGCCGCAGATGCCATCGACTGGGGATTGTCAGGCCCATCACTGCGCGGCAGCGGAGTCAGTCTCGATATTCGTCGTGCGAATCCCTATACCGGCTACGAGAAATACGATTTTGAAGTCCCTATCGAGCATGACGGTGATGTTTGGGCCCGTTACATGGTGCGTATGCGCGAGATGCGCGAGTCGCACAAGATTGTGCTGCAGGCGCTGTCACGTTTGCGGCCCGGGCCGGTGAAGGCTGATGCGCCGAAAGTTGTGCTGCCCGATCG
>JBDUCF010000027.1:0-14655 GCA_040003545.1 Pyrinomonadaceae bacterium
CGAGTCCGACCCCGACACCGACGCCAAGCGCCAGTCCAACTCCATCGCCGGTTCCGACGCCGGCCGACTACACTAACGTTGATGTCGAGGTCAGCAACAACCGGCCGGTTTTGAGCAACAATGCGCGCTGGATAGTTTTCAGCTCAAATGCGACCACTCCGGGGAGCTTCGACGGTAATGCGAACCGCGCAGCGTTGCTAGCCGATGGGAATCAGGAAGTCTTCCTGTATTTTATTCCGGCCGTCGGCGCCGTTACTTTATCCAATGGAGCGGACGCCCCCTTTGTAGATCTGACCGGCGGAGCGTTTACACGAGTTACCGATACGCCGGCAAGCCGGTTGCCTCAACCGGGCAGCGCGACCGTCTCGCCTTTCGTCGCCGATGACAATCGCGACGCAATGGTTAACGACAACGCTTCCGTCGTCTCATTTGTCTCAACGCGCAACCTCACCGGGACCAACACCGACGGCAATCCCGAGGTGTTTGTTTTCATTAGATCAAGCAGCACCTTTACCCAGGTCACGAATACGCCGGCCGGAACGCTTCTGGCGCCTGTGTTCAATGAAAATCCATCGCTTTCCGGAAGCGGCTCGGTATTGGCTTTTGTTTCGAACGCGAATATTTCCGCGGGCGGCTCGTCCAGCAATGCGGACGGTGATGCCGAGGTTTATCTCGCCAGCGTTGATCCTACGACCGGGGCTAGTACCGTGACGCGCCAGGTAACGAAGACAAAAACAGACTCCACCGGCGCTACGATAAACATCTTCAGTTTCGGCCGCCGGCTCAGTCGCGACGGCAACCTGATTGCGTTTGAATCGTTGGCGGATGATCCGAAAGCCGATGGTTCTTTCAAGCAGGTTTATGTGACGTTTGTTTATAACGTCAGCCTCGACACCTTCGCTCAGGTTGGTCCCAGAAATACTACGGGAGATATTCTGCACTTCCCGACGTTCACTGACTATACCGGCCTCCAGCCCGCAGTGGTCGCATTTACTTCAGCCCTGAATTTCCGACCCGACGGAACTATTCCTGAAGCCGGCAAGGAAAGCGAAGGGCTAAACAACACCAGTGGCGCGCCGCAGGTTTTCCTGGCGCCGATCCCAGTCGCTTCGACGGGACCTTTTACCCGCTTAACAAACATTCCTTCGGGTCTCTTCATCCTGGGCATTCGTCCCTTCTTGAGCAACGTGCGTGACCGTATGGCCTTCCATCTTGGATCGAGGGAACTGGGTGGCGGCAATCCTGATGGCAGCACCGAGGTTTACTACCAGGTCTCGCGGACAGGCACTGATGTAACCGCAACCATTTCGCTTTTCACCGGCGCAAGCGAGCGCCCCATCGCTACTCCCAGTCCTACGCCGCCGGCGGTGACGGGACTGGCGCCGGGCATGCTTGGCATCATTCGCTCGACCACAGCCCTGGCCCCGTCCGCGCAGAGCGCAGGTAGTGCTTCGGAATCGCTACGGCGTCCGCCTCTGCCCATTGAACTCAACGGCGTTTCGGTCTCAATCAATAACGCAGCAGCCGGTCTGTACTTCGTTAGTTCGGGTCAAATCAACTTCGTTGTTCCCCCCGGACTCGCGGCGACCACCGGTACTGCTACCTATCCGCTGGTCATTAACAACAACGGCGCCACGATTCGCTCGACGATTCAGCTAACGACCGCGCAACCGGACATCTTTACGATCACGAACGGCTTCGGCTCTAATCGCGCGTCTGTTCTCAACGTCACAAATCCATTGAGTGCCGGCACACCTGAGCCATTCGATGTGACTACTACCTATGTTAACGGTAGTGCGCAGACAGTGACTGAGCCGACCAAGCTGGCAATTTTCCTGACCGGCGTTCACAATATTACCGATAAGGCACAAGTTACGGTCCGCATTGGAACGACCGATCTGACTGGCGCTGCCATCGTGCGCATCACACCGACCGACACTCCAGGTACAGATGAAATCGATGTTGTACTGCCTGCAGCGCTGGCCGGAGCCGGCGACGTGCCGGTGATTGTAACCATCTCGGGAGGCTTCTCCAGCCGCGCGGCGGACACTGCTCCGAAGATTAGGATTAATTAAGGCATTGACGAAACGGTTCTGGTTTCAGAGCGCCCAACTCAAAGCCCGCACCACCTGGTGCGGGCTTTGAGTTTTCTTGCGCAAGACGAACGTTACTGTCCGTCTAAGAGTTGTCGTTTTTCTTCTTCGCCTTCTCATCGTTGTAGAGAATACTACCTACGAGCAGCACTCCGCCCCCGGCTGCGATCGTGAAAAAGATGATCGCGAAGCCCGGATAGCCCAGAATCTTAAAAGACGTCTCGACCCGCATGAGCATGGCTGCGCCAACAATCAACGCCGCCAGCACGAGGCCCATCGTGATGCGGTTGGCGATCTTCTGCAGACCCTCCATCAGACGAGTTTCATCAATCGCGTCCACTTTGATCCTGATCTCGTCAGTGGAAATAGCATCGAGCACTTTGTTAAGTCGGGCGGGCAGCTTTTCCACGAAGCCTTTCGTTTCCATCACCGCGTTGAAGAGATTTGCCGGTGACAGACTCTTCATCATGCGCTTCTGCATCATGTCGGCGGCATTGCGCCGAATCGAAGCGTTTGGATCGAAGCTCGGATCCAGCGTGTGCACCACCTGGTCGAGATTGAGCAGCGTCTTGGCAATCATCGTAAACTCAGGCGGCATGCGAAAATTCACTTCACCGGCGATGCGCTGAATCTCGAGTACGACCCGTCCGGCATCGATCTCGGCCACACTCGTATCCTGGTGTTCAGTGACGAGATCAGCCACCAGACGCCGGAACTTCTTTTCATCGAAGCCCGCCTTCGCTTCACCCATCCGGACGGTCTGCTCTGCCGCATCGTCACCGTTGCCGGAGCTGACGGCCAGGAGCAGCTTCAGGATTTCTTCCTGACGATCAGGCGAGATGTGGCCCACCATGCCCAGGTCTATCAGGGCAATGCGATGATCGTCGGTTAGAAAGACGTTCCCCGGATGCGGATCCGCGTGAAAGAACCCGTCAAGTAGAATCTGTTTCAAGTAGGCACGAAAGAGATCCTCGGCCAGTCGTGTGCCATCCACGTCCACCCACACCAGCGGGTTCAGTGAAGTGATCTTCTTGCCGCGAATGTGATCCATCGTAAGCACTCGCGAAGTGCTGTAATCTGCGACGGGTGAAGGCACGACGATCGAATCAAAGTCTTTCAAGTTTTGGTCGAAGATTTCCAGGTGGCGAGCCTCCTGGCGATAATCCAACTCGCGCATCAGACTCTTCTGAAACTCTGCCAACAGGCGTCTAAATTCGTAGCGCTTGCCGATCTCCGTGTGGCCGTCAAGAAATTCTGCTATGTCTGAAAGGACCTCCAGGTCCTTCACAATCTGTTCGCGAATGCCCGGGCGCTGAACTTTGACCACGACCTGCCGGCCGTCGCGCAGGGAAGCGCGATGCACCTGGCCCAGGGATGCGGCCGCGATGGGCGCCGCGTCAAAGTCAGAAAAAGCTTTAGAGATGCGCACGCCCAGTTCGGAGGTGACGATTTCTTCGACCTCGGCGAAAGAAAACGGCTCGACATCGTCCTGCAAGCGCGCCAGTGCTTCCAGATAGGGAAAGGGCAGGAGATCTGCACGAGTGGAAAGCAACTGGGCCAGCTTTATGAAGGTGGGGCCCATCTTCTCGAAGTCGGAGGCCAGCTCCTCGGCTTTGGGCGTCACCAGTTCCGCCGCTGGTCCGTCTTCGTCTTCCCGGGGCAGCGCCGCGTCAAGTCCCGCTTCTTTGACTAGATCAGAGCGCCCGTACTTCATGAAAAGCCAGGCTATATCTTTGTAGCGCTTCAAGTGTTCAGGCTTCAGCGAGATTCCCATTGTTCCCTCATTGGCGGACCTGTGTTTTTACGTTGGGGGGTTACTTTAATCCAAAAGAAGAATGCCCGAAGCGCAACAGGCATTCCTGCCTGCCCAGGGCTCGTGGGCGGCAAGATCATGGCTTTCGGCCCTGGGCGCGACCGATCGCGGCGCGGATTCCGCCGGCGGAGAACTCGCGTAGCATGACACCGTTGATGTAGATAGTCGGCGTGCTGTCGATGCCGTATGTTTCCCCGTCATCGATGTCGTGCTGCACTTCGGCCGCATAGACGCCGTGGTCCAATTCAGTATCAAACCGCTTCCGATCAAGTCCCACTGCGGTCGCATACTTTTTCAACGAATCAACGTCGAGCGCGTTCTGGTTCTTGAACAGAAGGGCAATATATTCGAAAAACTTGCCTTGCGCGTTTGCCGCGTCCGCTGCCTCAGCAGCCTTCCGTGAATTAGCGTGCACGGCCAACGGAAAATCGCGCACTACGAAGTGCACGCTTTTTCCGTAACTCTGCAGGACTTCCTCCAGTATCGGATACATTGCCCCGCAGGCGGCACACTGAAAATCTGTGAACTCAATGATAGTGACCGCGGCGTTCAGATCGCCGCGCGATGGGTCGTCATCGGTACCGATGTTTTGCACTGGCGGCGCAGGCTCAACCAGCGTGACGCGCAAGTTTGCTCCCGTGCGCAGCCGGTCTGACAGTGCCCTTTCCAGCTTCTCTTGTTCCTGAATCGACAGGTACGTCAAGATTTCATCGTGACTGCTCTTCGGGTCCCCATTGATTCGGGCCTTGTTTTCGTCGTAAAACTTCTTGATGTCATCTTCAGTAGGTGTCTTGAGTTTGTCAGTGATCTCGGCCCGAACAATCTCGTCCTGCCGGATGTTTCTCTTGAGTGCCTCCGCGTTCAGAAGCGTGTCATTGATTCTTCGATCCAGCGCACCCTTCTGGATTTCATAAACTCGCGAACGAAGTTTGTAGAGGTAAACCTTGATGCGCTCGTTCAACGCCCCGGCGGTAATCGGAGTCCCCGCAACTGAGGCAAGGACCGTACCCGGCGCAAGGTTAGGCGCGTTGACATCCGCTCCCCTCGTTATGGTGTTCGTCATGCGAAGACGATTGGCCAGGTTGGCGTAGAGTTCTTCGGCCTGCCGGTTCCGCAGAAAGGTGATGATTTGAGGCCGTACGCTGGCCAGCGGTGCGTTACCGACCGCGGCGCGATTTTCATCATAGACGGCGGCGATCTCCTGGTCAGTGGGTGGCGAAATGCGGCTCTCAATCGCGGCTGCACGGAACTCCTCAACAGTCTGCCGGTTTCTCTTTGCCTCTGTCGCGAACAATAGAGAATTGATGCGGGCGTCAAGAGCGCGCCGCTGAGCCTCAGCAGTTTCCTTTACCGGGTCATCGTAGAAAGCCTGAAGGTACTTATCCGGATCCGCATTGATAGCAGCGCCGACGTCAGGTTCAATATCATCCTTCGTTATCGACTGGCCGTTGACTATAGCCAGCACCTCAGAAGCGGGAGCCGGCGACGGAGTTTCGGCAGGCGCAGTGGTGGCCGCAGGTTTTTTCGGAGCCGGGCCGGCGCGATGTCTGCGGCTGGGTGATTGGGCGGACACCAGCAACGCAAGACTTGCGATGCAGGCGAAAACAGCAGCGACCAGGTTAAAAGGCTTCATGGGAATAGTGCGGTGCATGTCTCTACGTCGTCGGAGCGAACATTTGCGATAAGTGAAATGATATTGGGTTCACTGCCTTGAACGCAAATCGGCGCTTCGCGTTGCCTGGGAACTCTTGCGGCAATCACGCTGTGAATCTTGTTTACGGGTTGAATTTGGACCGAGACAGTCCTTTGCTCAGAATTCTCCCAAGGGCTGGTCGACTAATGATTTCTCGTGGGCGCTTTAGGTATCTGCTTGTATCTCAGTGCGCGCGCATAATCCCGCGGCGGCGTTTCCTAATCGGTGTTCTAGCCGATAACAGATGCTTGTGGCGGCCCTGAAGAATAAATGCAAGTCCCTGGTGGGTAACCTTCAAGAGCCTGGCTGCGCGCGTCACGCTGCCATTGGCTGCCTCCAGCGCGTTCTTGATCAAGTCTGCTTCGAATCGCAAAACTTCTTCATCCAGCGAGCAGCCCTCAAACGGTTTTAGCGAAACCGCATTCTCTCCCGTCGCCGCGGGTTGCCGGCTGACGGCAAACGCACGTCGAGCACATTGACCCAGACGCGAGAGGAGAATTCCATTTTGAGAGCGAGACAATAACTCTTCAGCTCGCGCATAGGTGTCACCGATGATCTCTGAAGACAAACTCTCGCCCAGTTCTTCTACCATGGAAAGGGCCGCTTGGCCGGCGCCTTCCGGATGGCCGGCACTCTCTGCCACCTCGAATGCTCTTCGGAAAATGTCTGCAGCTTGTTGATGGCGGCCGGAACGGCTTAACGCTGCGGCTTGGGTAGTAAGGGCTTCGGCGAGGAGAGACTGTTCGCCTCCGGCCTCAAGCGTACGCACAGATGACCGGGCCAGCTTTTCAGCTTCGGCGTTCCGGCCTTCAGCCATGCAAGCGCGAGCGCGTGTTTCGTCGACTTGAGCTATATGAACTTTATCTCGCAGAGTAACGAATAATTGCCTTGCCCGATTCAGGTGCCTATGAGCATCCTTCACTTTCCCGATGCTCAGCAATAAGGAGCCGATGTTGTTCTCGACCGCCGCACAAAAACGCGTATCACCCGCTTGTTCCCAGTGATAGCCGGCCGCCGTGTATTCCATGAGGGCCCGATCGATGTAATCTTCACGATGCTCGGCTACACCCAGGTTCTTGAAAACGACGGCGAATTCGTTATGAAACTTTCCTTTGAGGGTATTGTTATCGCTGGTCTCGAATAACGGCGCTGCCTGTAAATGAATCCGCAGAGCATCCTGGTATCTGGCGCATGCTGTTTCCACGGAGGCGCTGTTCAGCAAAGCTCGCAGTTTCAGCTCGCCTTGAGAATGCTCAAGCTGGACCAGCACTTCACGTAGAGTCACTCTTGCTTCGTCAAAAGCGCCTTCGCGCCAGTAGCAAGTGGAGAGGTCAATCCGGGCCTCCGCGGCTCTTTCCGTGTCGCCCAGGGCTTCAAAGAGTCGGGCGCTCTCGCTGATAAGATCTTTCGCTCGTTCCTGGGCCCCTTCTATCTGGCTGGCACTGCCCAGCCACCCGGAGAGAACGCCGGAGCGTAATAAGACTTCAGCCTTAGTAGCTTCTTTCAGGCCGTCAAGATTGGGGCGGACGCCTACGCCTTGCCAAAGCTCTCCCAGCGCTTCGCGAGCCGCTTCATAGTCGCTTGCCTCCTGGAGCTTTTTCGCGAGGTGACAGCGCAGCAGGGCGCTTTCATCGCTTGTTATCGTAGGATCTTCTATTGGCCTTAAGACCGAGGTCTCTAAGTGCATGTAATGCCTGCCTTTCCAATTCTTAGCAAATCCGCTTGCAACCGTTAGGATTGACGACTATCATGCGTCTCGTTCAGAACTTTGCGGTTGGTTTTCCCAGGTTTCGACTACCAGCCATCCACGATAACCACTAAATCCCCGAGGGTTCAAATGAAACACCTTAAACAATTCTGTGCAACAGCCCTGTTGACAATGGCAATAGGCGTTACTGCCTTTGCTGGTGACATCCAGTCTCCATCGATAACGATTGCGCCGCCGCCGCCTCCTCCGGGCGATATCAGTTCGCCAGCCGTTACGAACACGGCACCGGGGAATATTAGTACCCCAGGTATCACTTCGCCGACTGATATTGTGACCGAATTCACACTTGTCCTATACGCGCAGTTGCTCTTGATCTTCTAGAGCTATCTCGTAAGTTTCATACCCTCAAGCCGCCGTGCAAGTTGATCGGTGACCCTGGTATAGCGTTGTAAACTGAGATTCCTCGGACTTGCTTTGATTGCCCGGCGAGGGGGCGCCACCGCGCGCATCCTACGCTCCTGATGCCCTAAAATCAACAGTAGACTAGTAACTCGTACATTAGCCAGTAACCCGACATGGCTGCCATACCTCAATCGTTGCAAAAATTCTTGCAACGATTGAGGGTGGACGATCATGCACGTAGGTTAACAGTCGCCCTGGTGGAAGTTTGTGAACTGAGACTCGCCTGACCAGCTTAGAGTACCCCGCGAGGGAGCCCCCGCGCGCCGCATCCCCCAGGGTTTCCGCTGGCTTGGAATCAACAGTGGATTCGCTACCCGGCCATTAGCTGGTAAGGGGACATCGAATCTTAGCGATCGGCCTTAGAGAGCCGCCAGTTTCTGCACGGTTTCGAGCGTATCTATTTCGGAAACCCCCTTATCGGCTCGCAGGCGCAGAATTCGCGGAAAGCGCAACGCGTAGCCGCTCTTGTGCCTTTTCGACTCCCGGACGTGATCAAAGGCAACCTCCAGGACTACTTCGGGCTCCACGATACGCACGCGCCCATGCGCAAACTCTCGCAGCGTGTGGTCGCGAAACCAGTCGCTCAATTCGGCGAGCTCCGCGTCGGTTAATCCCGAATAGGCCTTTCCGATATTTAGCAACTCGCCGTTATCTTCCGAGCGGCGCACCGCAAACGTGTAGTCCGAAAGTAAATGCCGGCGCTTTCCATGGCCGACTTCAACGGCAGTAACTACCACGTCCAGGGTGGCCAGCGCGCGCTTCAACTTCAGCCACTCTCGTCCTCGCTTTCCCGGCTTGTAGAAGGAACGTGGGTCCTTGATCATCAGGCCTTCGTTACCCCGGTCGCGTGCGGCTTTGAACTCGTCATCCAACAGGGCCACGTCGCCGAATCGCTTCGTCTCAGATAATCTCAAGGTCCCTCTGCCTGTAATTAACGACTCCAGATTCTGCCGGCGCGTTTCAAGCGGCTCATCCAACAGAATGCGCCCGTCTGCATACAAGAGGTCATAAGCGACAAAAACAACCGGCGTGGCGGCCAGCAGTTCTTTGGTTACCTTCTTTCGTCCCAGGCGTTTCTGCAATTCCCCGAATGGCAAAATCACGTTATCGCGAGCAGGGACGATTTCACCATCGATAATGGCATCGATAGGAAGCTGCTCAAGCGGCGTCTGCAATTCAGGGAAACGGTGCGTGATTTCGTCCAGAGTGCGCGAATAGAGGCCCACTCTTTCGCGGCTAACATGAGCCTGGGCCCGGATGCCGTCAAACTTGTCTTCGACAAAAAACTCAGATGGCATTGTGCGGGCAATATCGGTCAGGTCCGCCCCTGCCGTGGCCAGCATGAACTTGAAGGGATGGAAAAGCCGCATGGATACGTTTGCCAGGTCTGCGGCCCGAGTGCGAACTGCGGTTTCGCCGATGTCACCCAGCAACATGTTTGCCTGCGCGACATGTGCCAGCGGCTGACCAAACGCGCGGGCCAGGGCATCCTCCACCAGACCCTCGCGCAGACCTATCCGCAAATCACCGGTTAGTAACTTAACCAGGTACTTCGCCTCAAGTGGAGTGGCCCGGCCCAGAGCAGTAACTAAAAGTCTCTGCTTATTGATTGTCCCGCGCGTCTCGCTCAGACGCGCCAGCAGTGATTCGGTTTCTACCAGGGTAATTGTTGCCGGAACGTCCGCGCCCTTCGCTTCGTTGAGTACCTCAGCCGCCACCTCGCCCGCATCGCCAAGCCGGACATAGCGCGGACTTAAATTTTCCAGGCTGAATCCGGAAACTTCACTCAATGACTTGGCCAGCAGACTGCCACCCACATTCGTGGTGCGCGCATCACTTAACGCGAACTGATGGCCGGCAAAGTACCGCGCGGCGCGTGCCAGATCAGCATCTTCCAGATGCTGCAAATACTCTCCAAGAAGCGCGGTCTTTGCCAGTTTTCCCGGTATGGCTGCTACCGCCTCCGCGGTTTCAGCAAATGTTTGCAGCCAGGCGGGCCCGGTGACCTCGGCAGTGTCCGCTGCCGGCGTTTTTGGCTCCAACGCACGCTCGTTGCTTCTGTTCATCGCGATTAGGTCCCCATGCGCTGGTTCCAGACTGAGGCTCAGGCGTTCTCAGATTTGCGCCGGAACGTCGTGGCTGTCAAGAAACGCGAACACCTCGACGAGCATGGCGAGGCCGTGGCGAGGCGTTTTCGTTGTTGGCGTGTTGCCTTCTGCTTTCTTTAGCGACGCGCTACAATCTACATCGATTTAACGCAACTGGGCCCACGACTGCGGGCGAAAAAGCTTTAATGTTTCTTTTTATCCTGGATTCTCTCGGTAACAGCGAGCTGCTTGTAATTTTGCTGGCGGCGCTGATCTTCTTCGGTCCACGCAAGTTGCCGCATCTGAGCCGGACCATCGGCAAAAGCCTGTCGGATTTCAGGCGCGCCTCCGACGATTTCAAGCGCACCTGGGCGCAGGAAGTAGGGCTGGAAAGCGACGACGGATATGTAGGGCCGAAACCTACCGTTGCTCCGGTAGACGCTTCGTTTCTGAGCGCTTCGGTGCAACGCAACGCGGTGCAGCAAGCAGCTGAAGAGACCGCTCAAAGAGATTCCATATCCATCGAAGGACCCATGCCTCCAGCGTCAGTCGATTCGCCCAGCGCGTTAGATCCGCATGAGACTGGTACTGTTCCTGCAGAGCCGCTGCGCAAGAAAGACTGGCTCTAGTGAAAAGCCACCGGTGAAACCACGACCAGCTATGTTGCCACCTGCGACCTCCTGATTAGATGGCCCTCCTGACAAGAAGAACAACGAACGACGCTGAAGCTGAACTCGGCGGGCAGATGTCCTTTCTGGAGCATTTGGATGAACTGCGAAAACGTCTAATTCGCAGCATTATCTTCGTGGTCCTGGCGTCTGCGGTCTGCTGGTTCTTTTCCGCTTACATTTACAACTTTTTGGCAAAGCCAGTGCAAAAAGCGCTGGCCGAAGCCCAAAGCCGCACCATTCCCATGGGCGGATTGACAGGCCAGGAGAGAATCCAATTCAACGATTCTTTGAAAGAGGGCGATACTGGACGGTACGTTTTTGGCCAGGCGACGCGAATAGGGGCCAGCACTGTTCCTCCGGGCTCCTCTGTCATGGTTCGCGTTGCTAAAGACAACCAGACCAGGCTTGGCCTCTTCACTGATGAACCGCTCTATGCGGGTAACACCGTGATCCCAAAGGGTGTGCGCCTGCCCTTCGATTTCAATGCCCGACCAAGTGAATTGCCGGACGTCAACGACAAGCTAATCGTCACCACGGCCCTCGAGCCTTTTTCGCTTTACGTAAAAGTCTCGCTTTATGCAGCGATATGTTTTTCGATACCATTTCTACTATGGCAAATCTGGGCTTTTGTTTCTCCAGGCTTATATCCGCACGAGCGTGGCTATGCAATTCCCTTTATCGTGCTGTCCTCTGTCTCGTTTGTGTTGGGGGCGATCTTTGCCTACAAGGTAATCTTTCCTCCGGCGGCAAAGTATCTGCTGGGACTGGGTCAGGATTTTCGACTGCTGCTGAAGGCTGACGACTATTTTGACTTCATCATCGTAATCATGCTGGGCATGGGTGTCGTGTTTCAAATGCCAGCCGTGACCTACGTATTGGCACGCATCGGTTTGGTGTCGGCCCGTTACCTGGTACGCATCTGGCGCACTTCACTGATAGTAATCCTGGTTGCGGCCGCGATACTTTCACCAACCAATGATGTGCCGAACATGTTGCTGTTCGCCGCGCCCATGCTGGTGCTTTATGTCGTCTCGATCTTTGTCGCCTGGATTTTTGGACGGGAACGGACGGCGTCCTGAGGCAAGGGGCACTTACGCTGTAGCGGATGAGTCAATTACGCGGCTTCAACGGCATTGACCGTGCTCGTTAGCGCTAAAGAATCTGGGCGACCAACCGCGTTTTGGGCAACTTTACTATGGTTTTTCAGCATCTTGACTCTGTTCCGTGTGGACTCTAGAATCCAGTTCTTGAACCGGCCAACGTTTCGTCCTGTTCCGCTAAAGCTCTAAAGGAGTCTTTCCCATAATGTCTTATCCAAGATTTTCGCTTCGCGTCGCTTTTGCTGCATTGGCGCTGAGTTTTGCCTTACCAGCAGGCTTTGCCCAAAACAAACAGCAGGGGCAGGACCCCACGGAGAAGCCCCGCCACGTCAAGCCTGAGGTAAAGCGGGCCTACAAGGACTGGCTGGAGCACGACGTCACATACATCATTACCGATGACGAGCGAAAGGCTTTCAAGAAGCTTGAGACCGATGACGAGCGGGAGCGGTTCATCGAAGAGTTCTGGCGCCGGCGCGATCCGGACCCTGATACGGATGAAAACGAATATCGCGAGCAGTATTACGAGCGCATTGCCTATGCCAATGAGCATTTCAGTTCCGGCATTCCCGGATGGAAAACCGATCGCGGCCGCATCTGGATCATGTATGGCAAGCCTGACGAGCTGGAAACCCATCCTTCCGGGGGCAGCTATGACCGGCCTTCCTACCAGGGTGGGGGTTCAACTACGACCTATCCCTTCGAGCTCTGGTTCTATCGCTACCTGGCCGGAGTTGGTTCAGGAGTAGAAATCGAGTTTGTCGATCCTACGGGTAGCGGCGAGTATCGCATCGCTCGCTCTCCCGATGAAAAAGACGCATTGCTTAACGTCCCGGGCGCGGGCCTGACTCTTTCCGAACAACTGGGCCTGTCGAACAAGGGTGACCGGGTTACTGGAATGGGGGGCGCCAATAATTATCAGCGCGAACAGGACAGTCCGTTTGCGCGTCTGCAATTATTGGCAGATCTAAATCGCCCGCCGGAAATCAAGTTCAACGATCTTGCTTCGGCGGTGAACAGTCCTGTCGTAGAAGACAATCCACTTAACTTTGATCTGCGGATTGATTTCTTCCGTCAGTCTGACGAACGAGTAATCACCGCCTTTACGATCCAAACAGACAACAAAGATCTGGTGTTTAAGGATGTGGGGGGCCTGCAGCAGGCGCAACTCAATATTTTCGGCAAGATTACTGCCCTTTCCGGACGCCGCGCCGGCAGCTTCGAAGATCCCGTAATAACGAGATCAACCACCGCCGAGTTGACTGACGCAAAAGATCGAAAGTCGGCTTACGGAAAGCTTTTTCCACTTGCCCCGGGAACCTACAGAGTTGACGTGATTGTGCGCGACATAGAATCGGGCGCGACCGGCGTGGTGCATCGAGGCTTCACCGTGCCGAAGTACGATCCGGCGAAGCTTTCGACTTCAACTCTGGTTCTGGCCGCGAAGTTGGAAAGTTTGAATGACCAGCCATCCGTCGGCATGTTCACCATTGGACAAAACAAAGTGATCCCGAATGTTTCGGGGGTCTATCACCAGGGCCAGCCGATGGGGGTCTACCTGCAGGTTTACAACGCCGGAATTGATCAGACTACCTTGCGACCATCGGTAGATGTCGAATATGCGCTGTTGCAGGATGGCAAGGAAATCGGAAAGACTCCTGAGACCTGGCAAGGCATGAGCGATGCGGGGCAGCGACTGACGCTGGCGCGCTTGCTTGATACCAGAGCATTGTCGCCGGGTGAGTATGAGATTGCCATCCGCATACGCGATCGCGTATCAGGCCAGGCGTTGGCGCAGTCGGCAAAGTTCACGGTCGTGAAATAGTAGGACCGGCATTCCTGCCTGTCCCTCGAAAGGGCCGGAATGCCGGCCCTTTCTTCTTTGCGACTCGCTAGGAATACGTCTCCCTTACCGTGCTCAGTTTGGTGTTTCCCTGCATCGAGTTTCCGCGACGATCCAGCACATCCACCTCAAAGCCAGGATATGACGGCCGAAACCGGGTTTCCTTCCAGTTCTCCACTGTGATGTGACTGTCCGCCGCCCGATGATACGAATACTGCGGCAGACCCGAGCGATCCCCACGCACGTCCGCGCCGCGCAGGTGCAGGATGCGTGTCCTGAATCCTTCGACACGCCGGATTTTTCTTTCGACGTTTGCGACCGTTGACATTCGCTTTGACTACATCACAGTTTAGAACACACCGCGGTTTCCGTAAACAGCCTGCACGCGCGAGTGTCTGTAGCTCAGCCCAGTCGCCCGGCACGAAACTAGAACGCAATCTGCGCGAGCCGTGGGAGTGTTAACCAGGCGCCGCTAACTGCGAAGGAAAGCGCAGAATGTTAGAATGAAAGCCAGTGGAAAAGATAAATTTACTGGGGCAGTCGCAGGCTGAGCTCATCACGCTCCTGGAACAGCTGGGAGAGCCGGCCTATCGCGGGCGGCAGATTTTTGCAGCGCTGCACAAACGGCGAGTGCGATCGTTTGAAGACATTACCGAACTGCCAAAGGAGCTGCGCGCGGAACTCAGCGAGCGCGTCAGGGCTTCAACGCTGGTCCTTGAATCACGTTACATCTCGGAAGACGGCACTCGGCGTTATCTAATGAAGACGCACGATAATCTTCCCGTGGAAACCGTTTTCATTCCGGAAGAAAGACGGGACACGATTTGTTTTTCGTCGCAGTCCGGGTGCCCTTTGCAATGCAGCTTTTGTTTGACGGCGCAGCTTGGCTTGCTGCGCAGTTTGACCGCAGGGGAGATCGTCGAGCAGATCATAATCGCGCTGAACGATGCCTATGGCGTGGGAACGGAAGCGCCGCATGGAACGAATTTGGTAGGCATGGGAGCAGGCGAGCCGTTTCTCGCTTTCGAGTCGCTGATGAAAGCTTTGCGCATCGTGGCGGATCCGGCGGGACTGCATATAGTACCTGGCCGTGTCACCGTTTCAACGGCTGGGATCGTTCCGCGCATACGCGAGTTGGCCACCATTTCCGATCGGCCGCACCTGGCGGTTTCACTTGCCGCTCCCACC
>JBDUCF010000028.1:0-14653 GCA_040003545.1 Pyrinomonadaceae bacterium
CGGTCAGCTCTCTAACAGGCTAACCGGTCTTTGATTTTGACAGTCCCGATTTCGGCACGAACACGCGCGCGAAAATCGCATCCACATTTCGCATGTACGCGTCGAGCGAGAATACTCGAGCGATTTGTTCTCCTGACAAATGCGCGGAAATGTCCGCATCCTCGCTTACCAGCTTTCTAAAGTCCTGACCCTCATCCCACGCTTTCATCGCGTTGAGCTGCACCCATTCGTAGGCCGACTCGCGAGAAACATCTGCCTGGGTTAGCGCCAGCAACAACTGGCCGCTGAAAATTAAGCCCCCGGTGGCTTCGAGATTTTCCAGCATACGTTCAGGATAGACCACCAGGCCGTCAACCAGCGATGCCATTTTATGCAGCATGTAGTCGAGCGCAATACTGGAATCCGGCAGCACGATGCGCTCGGCGGATGAATGCGAAATGTCGCGCTCGTGCCACAGCGCCACGTTTTCCAATCCAACCAGACTGTTAGCCCTGACGATTCGCGCCAGGCCGCAAATTCTTTCGGAAAGAATCGGGTTGCGCTTATGCGGCATCGCACTCGATCCTTTCTGACCTCGCTTGAAGCGTTCCTGCGCTTCGCGCACTTCCGTGCGCTGCCAGTGGCGGATTTGTAGAGCGAACTTATCCAGCGACGAGGCGATGACCGCCAGCGTGCAGAGAAACTCGGCGTAGCGATCGCGCTGAATGATCTGAGTGGAAACCGGCGCGGCCTTCAGCCCCAATTTGGCGCAAACTTTTTCTTCAACTGCCGGATCAAGATGGGCGAACGCGCCCACTGCGCCGCTGATCTTGCCGACGGCGACTGAGGCGCGGGCCAGAGCCAGGCGCTCGCGATTGCGGCGCATCTCGTCATGCCACAGCGCGAAGGTCAATCCGAATGAGGTGGGCTCAGCGTGAATCCCATGGGTGCGCCCCACCTGAGGAGTGACCTTGAATTCAAAGGCCCGGCGTTTAAGCACGGCCATCAGGGCATCGATCTTTTGCAGCAGCAGATCGCACGCATCGCGCAGCAGCAAGGCGTTCGCGGTGTCCACAACGTCCGAGGAGGTCAGGCCGTAATGAACGAAGCGCGCGGCGTCGCCGATGTTTTCGGCCAGGTTGGTGGTAAAAGCGATGACGTCGTGGTCAGTCGTCTTTTCTATTTCCTCGATGCGCTCGACCGAAAACTTTGCCTGCTGCTTTATTTCCTGCAGCGCTTCGCGGGGAATCGTGCCGGCTTCCGCATGGACCTCGCAGACGGCCAGCTCCACCTCGAGCCATTTCTGAAACCTGGTGTTGTCCGACCAGAGCGCGCCCATTTCAGGCAATGTGTAACGTTGGATCATGATCAATCAAAACCAATCCACAGATTTCGCAGATTACACAGATTCAAATAAATGAAAAGGCCTTCAACTGGCTTACCGATGTCCAACGAAAGCGGCTATCAAGCCGAAAAAAACGCGACAGTGAATGCCAAGGCCATAACAAGCACTCCCGCGAGGTACATGGCGTCGTATCCTCCCTTCTGTTCCAGGCTTTTCAATCGATAAAGCCGCCAGGCGCCTTTTTCCATCTTCTCTCGGGCAGATTTCTTGAAAACTAAGACCCAGCAGACGACGCTTAGAAGCAAAAGGAAAAGAATCGGAGCAATTGCGTCCATCAATTACTATCCCGTTGTTCTGCGTAATCTGCGGATTACTTCAGCCCCGTTGAATTCACAAAGTATCGCGCCAGCAGCCACCGTCCATCGCGCTGAACCAAAGTAAAAGTCTCCATCCCCTCGCCGTGCTCGAACTTCGTTTGATAGGTGATGATGAAAGAGTGGCCCGGCAGCGGGCCGCCACTATTGTTTTCTTCGGTGGCTGTATGGAGCGCGCGAGTTTCGACCCGGCCAAGTTTGGACTCCAGGGTCTTGAAGACAGCAGTCGATTCGTCCAGAGTCGAATCGCGCCGCCACTCTGCCGCTGCTTCGTTGTAGATCTTTTCGTAGTGATTCTCACCTATGTCTTCGCTCAGTTGGTTGAGCCCCGACTGTAACTCTGACGGAATGCCCTCGCTGGTAGCTCTTAGAGCGCATGAAGAAAAAGCAAAAGGCAAAAGGCAAAAGGCAACAGTGAAGATGAAAGATCTGGTAAAACTCGTTTGCGGTGGTTCTGTTTTTCTTTTTGCCTTCTGCCTTTTTCCTTTTACTTTCAATCTACACCTCGATCCATGGCGTTGGCTCCCCCGAAAACGAGAGGCTGATTTGCGTGTCAGTGTGAAACAACGGCGCGCGCTCTCTGAGCGCTGTCTCCGCGCAAATCTGGGCCAGGTAAGGATTGTTTGCGCGCTGTGACAGGTGCGCCAGGACAATGTGATTGGCCCGGCCGTCGAATCCATCGCGCAGCCAATCAGCGATGTCCTCGTTCGAGATATGACCCAGGCGCGAAAGTATGCGTTGCTTCAATTCCCATGGATAAACATCACAGGCCTTCAGCATGTCGCGGCTGTGATTGGATTCGATAACAATTGCCGCGCAGCCGCGCAGCCGTTCGGTGATCAGCGTCGTGATATGACCGAAGTCCATCAGCGTCGCAATCTTCACGCCGTCGTGCATGGCCGTGAAACCGAAATTATCAACCGCGTCGTGGGGAACGGTGAAGGGATGAAAATCGATTGCCCCGATGCGAAAGTCGCGGCTGGACTCAATTTCGACTGTGCGGTTGAGCAGGGCATCACTACGCCGGCGTGGCTCTTCACTGCCGAATCCGCGGTCGCTGATATACGCGTCGCGCGTCTTCTGGGAAATGTACACCGGACAGCCAACCGTTTTCATAATCACGCGCAGCCCGCCGGCGTGATCGCCGTGTTCATGCGTGATGAGAATAGCATCGAGCCGGGTCGCGTCTTCGCCCACCGCGGCCAGCCGGCGCGCGGTTTCACGCGCGCTCAGCCCGGCATCAACCAAAACGCGCGTGCCGTTAGCGACAATGAGAACGGCGTTGCCGGTTGAGCCGCTGCCGAGTACCGTTAGTTTCATTCTTCAGATTTCCAGGCGCGCACGATCGACATGAAAACCGTTAAGGTTTCCCAGGGCCCCCAGGGCGACGGTCTCGGTATTAAAGGATTCCTCAGCTACGCGGCGGATGTCTTCCGGAGTTACGGCTTCGACCTTCTTGATGATTTCTTCAGGCGGGATACGGCGACCATGAACAACTTCCTGCCGGGCCAGAGCTCCCGCACGAGAGCTGGTCGATTCCAGGCTTAGCAGAATGGATGAAATCGCCTGTTGCTTAACCAGGTTCAGTTCCGCCGCCGCGACAGTTTCGCGCACAATGCGACGCAACTCCAGCAGCGAGAGGTCGAGCACTTCATCGAGTTGTCCGGGCGAGGAGCCCGCGTAAATATTGAAAATCCCTATATCCGAGTAAGTGTTCCCGCCGGCGCCGATTGAGTAAGCCAGGCCACGCTCTTCGCGAATGGATTGCCAGAGGCGGCTGGACGTGCCCCCGCCCATGAGGGACGCGAGCATGCTGGCGGCATAGCGATCGTCACTTCTGGCGGAGGGCCACGGCGTAGCCAGGATCATATGAGCTTGTTCCAGCTCGCTTTTCCGCTCGATGAGGATTGGGGCCGCCGATATGGGAACAGCCTGCGTCGCAATTGAACCAGCGCCAGAAGTCGCCAAGCCGGAATTTTCACCGAAAGCGCGAGCAGCCATCTCGGCCAGTCGTTCGTGTTCGACGTTGCCGGCAGCCGCAATCACCAGATTGGCGGCGGCATACCCATGCGCGTGAAAGGCGGTAATCTTTTTCTTGTCAAAAGACGAAACAGTTTCCCAGGTGCCCTCGATGGGACGTCCCAGCGCATGATCGGGAAAGTACGCCGCGTTGAATCGTTCGGCCAGAAATTCGTCAGGCGTGTCTTCGATCATCTTCATCTCTTCGATGATCACTTTCGCCTCGCGTTGAAGATCTGCTTCGTCAAAGCGCGGATTCAACAGCATGTCCGACAGTAGATCGAAGGCCTGAGGCAGTTCGGTGTCGACGACTTTCATCGCAAAGCCGGTCATCTCATGGCTTGTATATGCATCGATGTGGCCGCCCAGCCGGTCCGACTCGTTGGCAATGTCACGTGCAGTTCGCCGCTGGGTGCCCTTGAAAACTGCGTGCTCGATGAAATGCGAGATGCCATTAAGGTCCGGCGACTCGTGGCGCGACCCATGTCTCAGCCAGATGCCCGCGGTTACTGACCGCAATCCCGGCATGTGTTCGGTCAACACGGTAAGGCCATTAGGAAGTCTGGTAGATTGCACCTGGTTGGTCATACTTTAAGGATTCGGAAGGTGGCCGCTAAACAGTTTATGTAACCCGACATCCTAACATGGCTGGAAGTGACGGCAAAACGGGAGCGTTTGTCTCCCAGAGGGAGGAATACAAGCTTGACAGCCAGGGCCTTCTGGCTGAGAATAAGCTCCATTCAAGTGGGTTGAACTGAAGTCTCCTCGCCAGAGCATGCGTCCTGAAGGGCAGGCCTTTTGGGACCCGAAGGCAACCATAACCCTGTAGCTTTGGCATCTGATGTTACAACGCGAACCTCCGGGATTGTGGCACGTCACGATCACTGTCGGCCCGAAGCAACGACGTGGCCAGTTCTTTCGGAAGTATTCGCCGGAGGCTCACCCGCGATGAGAAATGTTTTTCGTGCAGCGTTGGCCTTATTGCTGGTTGGATTTGGCGGCACGTTTAGTATTCACGCCACCGGCAAAAGCAGCCGCGCGTTGGGTACCGTAGCAGGCTCCGTTCGAGACAATAGAGGTCTGCCAGTGGCCGGCGTCGTGATCTCGCTTTTGCGGGAAGGCGCCCGCGAAGTCATCAAACAAACACGCAGCACCGCGGACGGCAGCTTCTCTACCAGGATCGCGCCGGGCCGTTATTCGCTAAAAGCCGTAGCTGCAGGATTCAACGAAGTCCTTTTTTCCTCCGTTCAAGTACGTCCCTCCGATGAAATCATCTATCGCTTCAACCTTGAGCCGACAGGTTCAGGTCGTACTGCCGTCGAGCAACGTAACGATCGCGACAATGTGAAGTGGCGTCTGCGCGCGGCTCATAGCCAGCGCTCAATATTTCAGGCGCAGGAAGGCGAGAATGGTGACCTGGCCAGGGCGGAAGAAACCGCTAATGCCACAGTTGAATCCAACGAAGCGCCTTCCGAACCAGCAACGTCCAAAGGAAACACAAAGAGGCGTACGCAGGGTGTAGTCGAGACCTATTTCAGCAGTGCCAATGCCTATGCTCGGGGTTATTCGGGGGTCAACTTTGCTTTTGCCTCGCCCGCCGGCAATCGCGTTGAATTGATTTTCGCGGGACAAACCGGCCTCGGTTCAGGCGCGCCACAGCGTCTGGAAACTACAGCTCGGGTGCGCGCGAATAATCGTCATGTCGTTAACCTCAGCGTTGGTGGTGTTCGTTTACCTGTGCCTTCCAGACTTTCTTCGCCTGCATTCACAGGCAACTCGCTGGGCCAACTTTCCGTGCGCGCCATTGACGAGTGGGTAGTGCGCGATGGCGTCGTGGTCGTGCTGGGCCTCGATTACTCTCGTTTTCTGGGTGCGGGAAATGCGAAATCAATTAGCCCCCGCCTTGGTTTGCAGTTTGATGCCAACGCCCGTACTCGTGTGAAAGCGGCTTATGCGCCAGGTGGTGATGGGACCAGCATTCAAAGTCAGGCAACATTCGAAGGGGCTGAAGTTGTCTTCAAACAGCCCGGAACACAGCCGGTCGCATTTGTTGACGGTCAGGCGGTGATGGAGCGTAGCCGGCGTTTCGAGATTGGCATCGAAAGAGTATTGGATAACGAATCGAGCGTCGAAGCCACAGCTTTCTTCGATACTACGACTGGTCGCGGACTGGGTCTGATGAGCTCGCCGTTGTCAACATTTTCGGGTGCAAGCGGAGCCGCATTAATTAGTGTCGCCAATCAGGAAGGCGCAGCGCGCGGCATGCGGGTGGTCTATACGCGCCGGCTCAGCCGGTTCTGGACTGCTTCGGCCGGCTATTCCTTTGGACGCGGACAGCGCCTCTCGCCGAATGGCATAACAAATCCGGCTGATCTATTTGAAAATGGTTTTTTCCAGACCGCAGCGATGCAATTAGATGCCGTCCTTCCCAACGGCACAAACGTGCGCACGGTGTTTCGCTTTTCCCCCCAGGCTACGGTGTTTGCCATTGACCCATTCGCCGGACGACTGGCCGTGTACGATCCGTCCTTGAGCATCCAGATCACCCAGGACCTGCCAACCTTTGGTTTGCCGGTTCGGGCCGAGGCGATTATTGATGCGCGCAATCTGCTGGACTTCCAGGCCAACACGGACAACGGCGACACTCTGACGCAAGTGGGTTTTACGCGGCGCTCACTCCGCGGCGGCATTTCAGTCAGGTTCTGAGTAGCATCGGTATTCCAAATTTCCTCTGTGGGATAGACCGGAATCGCTGTCCAACCCTCCAATGCTTCTCCAAAATCTCGGAACAAGTACGAAAACTCGGATGGATTATTCTTTTCCCTCAGTATGCAGGCCCAAGAGTCCTGCCGGCAGCTTTAGAGCCGGCGATGCTAAAGCCAGCAACAGCGCCGCCCAGGGAGTATCAGCAGACGAATGTTGAACTCAGAGGGAACTCGATACAGCTTGGAACATAGCTTGCCTCATTTGCTACGTTGACGTGTGACTGCATAAGGAAAAGCGAAAGCCTGTGAAGGATTCAGTGCTGACAACAAGGACCTGGATGCTGCTGATCGCGGCAGCGCTGTTGATTGCTGCCGGCGCACTGAACCTGGCGCAACGCTTGCGCAACCAGCCTCCACCATGGGACGGCGTAACCTGGGTCGACACGAAGCAAGGGATCACGGCTGTGGCCGTCGAGCCAAACTCGTCTGGCAGTAGTGCCCGCCTGACGCCCGGTGATCGCTTGATTGCCATCAGCAAGGATGATCGCAAGTACGACGTGATTGATGAGGCGAAAGACGTCCAGATACTACTCGAAGAAGCCCACGTCGGCGGCAATATTCACTACCTGATAGACAGGCCCTCGTACCCGGAAGACAGCCGTTACTACTACGCGGACCTCAGCAATCTCGACGCGTTGCAAAGCTGGGTACCCAGCGATGTTTATCTGAATCTCATTGGCCTGATCTACCTGTTCGTTGCTTTCTTTGTGATCTTCAAACAAGGCGGCCGCGCGCCCTTCGTCTTGCACTTTGCTTCGCTCTGCCTGGCCGCTTTCGTCTTCCACTTCTATGTACCGATCGGAACTTACAAAGATCTCGATCTGGCGATTGCGTTTTTACGAAACGCGGGCCTTATCCTTTTCGCGCCGTTGTTTTTGCATTTCTGCGCAATCTATCCGGCGCGGTATCGCCTGTTCGAAGAGCGGCGTTGGCGCGCGGTCCTGGTTTATTTGCCCGCGCTCGTCTTGCTCGCGCTTACGCCGCTGGTTTATTCCCCAATATTGAAGGTCTCGCCAACCTTCATTAACCGTTTTTACAGGGCCAGCTTCCTTCACTTTACGTTAGCGCTGTTACTCAGCGCCGGTTTATTAATTCGCAGATTCATTAAGAGCAAGAACACTGTCATCCGGCAACAGCTGAAGTGGGTGGTCTGGGGATCGGTGCTGGCCATTACGCCTTTCACGCTGCTCTATGCCGCGGGTTACATATTCGGCGCACGAAGCGAAAGCTGGTTGACGGATGTCGCGGTCCTGCCCCTGGCATTGATTCCGCTGGCATTCGGTTACTCCGTCGTCCGCTACCGGCTGATGGACGTCGAGTTGGTAGTGCGGCGCGTGGCCGTGTACGCCCTGACGACGGCTGCGATTGCGCTGATGATTGGCGCCGTCGTCTACCTGGCCGGCCTTTACGCACTAAACGGCGAGTCGGTTACTTCGGGCGAGATAACTTTGCGGGTCGTAGTTGCCGTCATCGTCATGGCAGTGATCGTGATGATTGCCGCGCCGGTCAAAAATTTCCTGCAGGAGCGCACCGACCGGCTCTTCTATGGTGAGCGCTATGACATGCGCCACAGTCTGCTTGACTTCGGACGCACGCTTTCCGCTACCACCGCCCTGGAGCCTTTGCTGGACGCGCTGATCAGCCGCCTGCAACAAGTGATGAATGTCGAGCGCGTCGCGATTTTTGTCGAAGATATCGAGGAGCCTGCCGGCTATCGCGTGGCGCGCGCCGCCGGCCTCTCGTCGGGGATGATTGTGCCTCCGGACTTTCGTGAGATGATTCGAACGCGCTCCGCTGAGACGGGGGTGGTGCGGGCTGACGATCTGGATCTGGTGCCGCAGACACAGGGCTTTGTGCGTCGCGCGCTTCATTACTATGTCCCCTGCGTTGTGCGCGGCCGTATGGTTGCGGTAATCGGGCTGGGACGCTCGGCTAATGGCGCTCTCCTGTCATCGGAAGATGTCGAGATTTTGCGCACCGTGTCGGGTTATGTGGCGGTGGCCATCGAAAACAGCTTGCTCTACCGGGAACAAGAGCAGCGAGCTAAAGAACTCGAGTTGTTGAAGGAATTCAACGAGTCGATTGTCGAATCAATCAACGTAGGCTTGCTGGCGGTTGATCTAGAGGGCCGCGTGACGCGCTTGAACTCGGCTCTTGAGGAAATGCTATCCACCAGTCGTGAAGACGCGGTGGCCAAGCGGGTCGAAGATCTCTTTGCGGATGACTTCGCCGACACACTACACCAGGTCCTGGGGCCTGACCGCTGGCGGCTGACCGGTTTGCGCAACATCTACAAACTGCACACGGCCACCAAAGCGGGTCGCTCGCTGGTGCTGAACATTGCGATTGCACCCCTTCGGGTTGACTCGCACGAGCGCACCGGGGCTCTGGTGGTGATGGAAGATGTAACTTCCCGCATTCGGCTCGAGGAACAATTGCAGCAACGCGAGAAGTTATCGTCGATCGGCTTGCTTGCGGCCGGCGTAGCCCACGAGGTGAACACGCCTTTGACCGGTGTTTCTTCGTACACTCAAATGCTTTTGGGAATGTTCCCCGAAACCGATCCGAAGCATGCGCTACTGTTAAAGGTCAGGCGGCAGGCCGAGCGCGCCACGGACATCGTTAATAATCTCTTGAACTTTTCCCGCACGGGCAGCGCGAGTGAATTCACCGACATGGACATACATCGCGTGCTCGACGATACGTTGCAACTACTGGAGCCGCAATTAAGAAGCAGCCAGATTGAAATTGTCCGAAACTACGACCGGGAAGTTCCCCAGGTCTTTGGTAACTCCGGCAAGCTTCAGCAGGTGTTCACGAACTTGCTCTTGAATGCCCGGGATTCCATCGTCGGGGGTGGACGCATTACCTTGTCCACAAATTCCAACGGTAACGATGAAGCCATGGTGGTGGAAATTTCGGACACCGGAGTAGGCATCGATCCGGAAAATGTCGCCAAGATTTACGACCCGTTCTACACCACCAAGGGCGTCGGCCGCGGCACTGGACTTGGTCTCGCGGTCAGCTATGGCATTGTGCAGGAACACTCCGGTCATATCTCAGTCATCAGTGCACCCGGCCGGGGCACCACCTTTCGCATCATCCTGCCGACAGCGAATTCCAGGGTGCGCCTCCACGCCATTGCTCAGTGAACCTTCAGTTACAGTCTGGCAAGTGTCCCTCCCGGAGTTTCCTTACTCTCATTGGCTTTTTGCTTATCTCTGGTGGTAATCTCGCCATCTCAACCACTCTCATTGGCTAATAAATGATTGCCGATAGCGCACCAGCAAAAGTGAAAACAGAAAGAAGAACGGGCAAAAAAGGCTCCGTGCTGGTCGTCGATGATGAAGAGATCATGCGCGACGTGTTGGAGACTTTGCTTGCCGCGGAGGGCTATCGCGTCGATCTGTCAAAAACCGGCGAGGAAGGTTTGGACGCTTACGGACGCCGCTCTTATGACGTGGTGTTGCTCGACGTTTCCATGCCTGGTATCGGGGGCTTGCGCGCGCTCGAGGGATTTTTGAAACTCGACGCCGATGCGGTGGTGGTAATGATTACCGCGTACGCAACGTTTGATACGGCTATTGCCGCATGGGAACTTGGCGCTTTTGGTTGCATTCGCAAGCCTTTCCAGAACGAGCAAATTAGCGGACAGGTGGCCGCGGGAATCAAGCGGCGCCGCAAGGAAGAAGAAAGACGCACCCTCCGCCGGGCCATGAGCCGCGCCGTCGATCGGGGCGCGATCGTGGGCCGCTCCGACATCATGCAGGACGTTTTTCGCCTGGTGGAGCAGGTAGCGCCCGCGCGCTCGACTATTCTAATAACCGGTGAAAGCGGTACCGGCAAGGAACTGATCGCCCAGGCACTTCATGAGGCCAGCCCGCGCGCCGGCAAACCCTTCGTGACCGTGAACAGCTCCAATATTCCTTCAGAGCTGCTGGAATCTGAACTCTTCGGGCATACCAGAGGCGCTTTTACTGGCGCGGTGGCAGCCAAGAAAGGTCTGTTTGAAGTTGCCGACGGCGGCTCGATCTTTCTCGACGAAATTGGAGATATCCCCCCGGAAACACAGGCGCGGCTGCTGCGTGTGATTCAGGAGCGCGAGTTCACGCCGTTGGGCGACACCACGCCGCGGCGGGTGGATGTCCGCATCGTTGCCGCTACTAATATCGAGTTGAAAGAGGCGGTCAAGCAGGGGACCTTTCGCGAGGATCTTTACTACCGCCTTTCGGTGGTGCCGATTGAGCTGCCGCCTTTGCGCGACCGTCGCGAAGACATATTGCCGCTGGCCCAACACTTCATACGAAAATACAATGAGGAGAACGGCCGCAAAGTCTCGGAGCAAATAGCGCCGGAAGTGCTGGCCTTGCTTGAAGCGTATTCATGGCCGGGCAATGTTCGTGAGCTGGAGAATGCCATCGAGCGAGCGGTGGTGATTGCCCCTGGTGACGAGATAACGCGCGAATGTTTGCGTCCGGAGGTCAGCGATCCCCAGGCAGCGCTGGCGGTCGCTCGCGCGGCGGCGGGCAGCGCGTCGGCCCTCGACATTGGCCGGGGCGTAAACTTTTATGACGAAGTGCGTCGCTTCGAGATCGATCTGATTCGCCGCGCCCTGGAACAGACGGGTGGTCATCAATCCCGCGCGGCGCGTTTGTTGGGGATGAACCCTACGACGCTGAATTCGAAAATCAAAACTTACAATATCAATCTCCGACCCTAGCAGGACAGGCATTCCTGCCTGTCGCTTTTTCTAAGAAGTTCTAAGAAGACAGACAAGAATGTCTGTCCTACCAAGTATGCGACGACGCGAAGGTGATGGCTGTCCAATTGCGGGAGCGCTGCAGATAGTCGGCGACAAGTGGACGATGCTGGTCGTGCGGGATCTGGCGAACGGGCCGAAACGTACCACCGACTTGCTGGCCGCCTTGCACCCTATCAGCAGCCGCACCTTACTGGGACGCCTGCGCGACATGGAGCACGATGAGCTCGTCACGCGCCGGGACTATCACGAGAACCCGCCCCGAGTAGAATATGAATTAACTGCCAAAGCCGAAGCCCTGTTTCCACTGCTTGATGCCCTGCGGCAGGTAGGCCAATCGCTCGACTGCAACGAGTGTGAAGACCGCCGCGAGCATCTCGGCTTTTATTGTGAATTTTGTCCGCGAACCACCATACCTCAACCGCCGAGACACGAACCTCTCCCGGCTCCGTTCCGACGCGAGCTCGATGATCAGATTGTCTTGTTGTGAAGTCCCTGGCCAGCTAGTTACCCGGCACCCGCTTCAGGCTTGTTCGGGACAATGTTGCCGTCGGGCATGATGATCGCTTCGTGATCGGGCGTGATGTGCTCGCCTTCCATGGTAATTCCTTCGCCACTGGGCATGGTGACTGGAAGATGATCGAGAAAACGTTCAGCGTCAATTGCGGCCATGCAACCGGTGCCCGCCGCTGTGACTGCCTGACGATACACTGAGTCCTGCACGTCACCACAGGCAAACACTCCCGGAATGTTGGTTGCCGTCGAATGCCCCGAGGTCTTCAGGTAACCTACTGCATCCATACCAAGCTGGCCAGTGAAAAGGTGGGTATTCGGTTTGTGACCGATCGCAACGAAGAATCCTTCACAGGGAAAGACGCGCTCTTTACCACTCGTCAGATCCTTCAAGCGCACGCCGGTGACGCCCTGGTCTATGTTGCCCAGAATTTCTTCCACGGCGGTGTTCCATATGAACTCGATCTTGTCGTTATTGAATGCCTTGTCCTGCATGATTTTTGACGCGCGCAGTCTGTCGCGACGATGCACTACGAAGACGCGCGCCGCATAGCGCGTCAGGAAGGTGGCCTCTTCCATCGCTGTGTCGCCACCGCCAACGACGACGAGATGCTTGTTGCGAAATGCCGGCAGCGGGCCGTCGCAAGTAGCGCACGCTGACACGCCGTTGCCGCCAAACCCGTCCGGCACTTTTGCTTCACCGGGAATTCCCAGCCATTGGGCCGACGCGCCGGAAGCTATAATCAAGGTCCCCGCTTTTATAATCGCGTCGTTCGTGTAAAGCGTGAACGGACGTTCCTCCAGATCGACGCTATCTATCCATGCCTCCAGGAACTCTGTGCCGAATCGTTCTGCTTGTTTGCGAAACTCCACCATCAAGTCCGGACCCTGAATGCCTTCGGAAAATCCGGGGTAATTCTCAACATCAGTGGTAATCATTAGCTGGCCGCCAGGCGTAGTTTGCTTTTCCGTATCGGCGGGCGCATCGACGAGAAGCGGCTTCAGATTCGCGCGTGCCGTGTAGATTGCTGCCGTCAGCCCGGCGGGCCCTGAACCGATAATCACGACGTCTCGTCGAAGAGTCTTTTTGCCCATCGCGTTGACCTGTTCTCCTCTTAAATGTAGGGAATTCCTGTGCTTTATCGAAACAAGGTATAGCGTTTTCAGTTGCGCGTATAGTATAACTACTGGCGCAATAGTAGTCGAACACGGCCGTTTGAAGCAGTAGTCACACGGCCAGAGGCGCCTTCCGCCACAGACGAGTGCATGGTTAGCAACTTGCCATCAGGAAGGAGGCTCGGCCCCGCTGCTTTTCAATCGGTTCCAACCGGGACGCAGAGAACCCTTTTGAGCAAACTTTCCACAGAACGTCCTTCGGCAACATCGATCGCAAGCATCGCTGTCCTGGGGGCGGGAACGATGGGCCACGGCATTGCTCAGGTCGCCGCCGCCGCTAACTATCCGGTAGTCTTGTTTGACGTGAACAGGGAAGCGCTGGCGCGGGGTGTTGAAGCCATCGAGCGCAACATGACCAGAGGAATAGAGTTGGCCAAGCTTACCGAAGCCGAGCGGGACAACATTCGGCAAAGAATTCGCGGCACGATTCACCTGAGCGAGGCTGCCCGCGCCGATTTGATTATTGAGGCTGTCCCTGAGAAGCTCGAGCTGAAACAGGAACTGCAGCGCGAAATTGAACCGCTGGTGGGGCCCCACGCCATCTTTGCATCCAACACTTCATCACTTTCCATCACTGAGATCGCCTCAGTTGCTAGTCGACCGGACCGGGTAGTCGGCATGCACTTCTTCAATCCAGTGCACATTATGAGGCTCGTCGAAATAGTTGTTGGTGAGCAGACTGCAGAAAACGTAGTTGAGGCAGTCCGCGAAGTGGTTCGGCGGATGAGAAAAGAGCCCATCACCGTGCGCGATGTTCCCGGCTTTGCTTCGAGTCGCCTCGGAGTGACGTTGGGTCTGGAGGCGATGCGCATGGTCGAACAGGGAGTGGCTAGCGCAAAAGATATAGATACGGCGATGGAATTAGGCTATAACCATCCTATGGGGCCTTTGCGTTTGACGGACGTGGTCGGTCTGGATGTGCGCCTGAACATCGCGGAGTACTTGCATGGCGCGCTGGCGTCCGAAACTTTTCGTCCGCCTGAGATTCTGCGGCGCATGGTCAGCGAGGGAAAGCTGGGCAAGAAGACCGGGGAAGGTTTCTATAAGTGGGGCGAGGCCCGCGGCTAGGAATTTGCGACTGGCGACTTGAGCTCGAACCGGCCCGTCGCCTGGTTGAGACTTTTGAGATCGATCACAAGGGGGATAATAAGGTGCAAACAGCAATCAATAGGCTTCTGATACTGCCTACTGCCCGCTGCCTACTGCCTAACGCCCTATGACCACACCGTACAATAGCGAAGAGAAACGCTTTGCGTTACGGATGGCGTTGCGTCTGCCAATCGTCGTATCAGGGCGTTCCGAAGATGGGGCGGCCTGGAGCGAGCCCACCGAGACGGATGACATTTCCACGTCCGGGACTTTGTTTCATCTGAATCAGAAGGTAAACCGGGGCGAACGGCTTTATCTGCGCGCCCACAAACCCGACGGCACTCCAATCGAAGCCACCGCGATAGTCATTCGAGTTGCTCCGGCTATTTACGGCACGGCGCGGGTGGGCGTGCAGATCGCCGAACCGACAGACAACTGGCTGCGCTTGTTTGTATCCTGGGTCGCGGACGAACAACCGGCGGTCACAGGGGACCCTGATTCCGATTCCGAGGATTAGTCCTGCATAGCTTCACTGGTCCTTTATTACTTTGAGAGGCTGATATTACTTTGAGAGGCTGAAAAGTCTGTCTACCGCGTTGACGATTTTCCTGCCAGCCCTTACGATTCCACCGCC
>JBDUCF010000029.1:0-14601 GCA_040003545.1 Pyrinomonadaceae bacterium
TACGAAGCGTCGCAGTTCGGGGCTCCGGCAATTGAGCCCGAACACCTGCTGCTGGGCCTGATGCGCGAAGACAAGACGCTCACCGGGCGTTTCTTCCCTCGCGCCCAGGTCTCGATTGAATCAATTCGAAAAGAAATCGAAGGTCGCACGCTGCTGCGTGAAAAGATTTCAACTTCGGTGGAGCTGCCCCTGGCGCCCGAAACGAAGCGCGTTCTCCATTACGCTCATGAGGAATCGGATCGCTTGCAGCACCGCCACATCGGCACGGAGCATTTGCTGCTGGGGCTTCTGCGCGAAGAGCGCTCAATGGCAGCGGAAATCCTTTATGAACGCGGCCTGCGTCTAAATGCCGTGCGCGACGAAATTGCCCGCCAAACGGGAGCGGATCGCGGTTCGCAAAAACGAGACACGCCGCACCTGGTCGAATTCTCGCGCGACTTGACCGAAGACGCGGCCAACGACAAACTCGATCCGCTGGTGGGTCGCGAAGCCGAGATCGAACGTGTGATCCAGATTCTTTGCCGGCGGACAAAGAATAATCCAGTTCTTATCGGCGAGCCCGGTGTCGGCAAGACCGCCATCGTCGAAGGCCTGGCGCAAAGAATCGTTCGCGGCGAGATACCTTCATTTCTGGAGAACAAACGCATTCTTTCGCTCGATCTTTCGCTGATAGTTGCCGGCACAAAGTACCGCGGACAATTTGAGGAACGCCTGAAGCAGATCATGCGCGAATTGGTCGAGAATCCTCATTACATAGTTTTCATAGACGAGCTGCATACCCTGGTGGGCGCTGGTTCGGCGGAAGGGTCGCTCGACGCGGCCAACATCTTGAAGCCGGCATTGTCGCGCGGCGAGTTGCAGTGTATCGGCGCGACTACTCCGGCAGAGTTCCGCAAGTCCATCGAAAAAGACCGTTCGCTGGAGCGCCGCTTCCAGGCGGTAAAAGTTCCTCCGCCTTCTGAGGAAGAAGCGGTTTGCATTCTCGACGGAGTGCGCGAGCGCTACGAAACTTTCCATCAGGTGCGCTACACGGCAGAGGCCCTCGAGGCCGCTGTCTATCAATCCCACCGGTATATTCCCGACCGCTTTCTCCCTGACAAGGCGATCGACGTGATTGATGAAGCCGGCGCGCGAGTAAAGCTGCGCGTGCGTAGCGAACAGGGAAATATGGAAGACTGGAGCGCGGGCATTGGCGACTGGTCACGAGCGACAGCCAGCGCCGAGAGACTGCTGGCAGCGGGCGATAACACCGATCAGGACACTTTTGTTTCCGCCGAAGTTACGCGCGACGACATCGAGGAAGTAATTGCGCGATGGACCGGCATTCCGGTTACTTCTCTCAAGGAAGAAGACACGCAAAAGCTTCTGCGTATTGAATCGGAATTGCATCGTCGAGTCGTCTCGCAAAGGCCGGCCATCTCCGCCCTGGCGCGCGCTATTCGCCGCTCCCGGGCCGGGTTGAAGAACCCGCTGCGACCTGTCGGTTCGTTCCTTTTCCTCGGTCCCACCGGCGTGGGAAAAACGGAAGTGGCCCGTTCTCTGGCTCAATTTCTCTTTTCCAGCGATCGCGCCCTAATCCGCTTCGACATGTCGGAATTCATGGAAAAGCATTCCGTCTCGAAACTGATTGGTTCGCCGCCAGGTTACGTGGGGCATGAAGAAGGCGGCCAGCTAACTGAGCGTATCAAGCGGTCACCATACTCAGTTTTGCTGTTCGACGAGATTGAAAAAGCGCACCCCGATATCTTTAATATCCTGCTGCAGGTCTTTGAGGATGGAACCCTGACCGACGCCCTGGGCAACGCCGTGGATTTCAAGAATGTAATCATCATCATGACCTCGAACATCGGCGCCCGCTTCATTCAGAAAAAGGGCGCGATGGGCTTTCAGGGGTCAGCCGATGTGTCGCGCGAGAAGATGGAAGAGATGGTGATGGCGGCGGTGCGTCAAACATTCAATCCTGAATTCGTTAACCGGCTCGACGAAATCATCGTCTTCGATGAACTCGGCGACGAAGAGCTATTGGAAGTTGTGCAGTTACAGATCGACCAGATTAATCGCACGATGAGCCGGCACGGTTTTGAAGTTCGCCTTACCGCAGAGGCCAAACGCTGGATTGTCAGCAAGACCTGCGCCGACCGGACGTACGGGGCTCGGCCGTTGCGCCGCGCTTTGCAGAAACACGTCGAGGATCCGCTTTCGGAAGCTCTGATTCAGGGCCACCTGACTGATACGTCATTGATTGAAGTGTTTCTGGACGGCGAGGAACTGAATTATCGACCTATTGGCGTCGAACAACCTGGCGATCTCTTGTTGATTCACTGAAGTCCAACACTAAAGTCCAAAGTTCCAGGGTTCAAAGTCCGTGACTATTCTCCCGGACGTTGAAGGTTGGGACTTTGGACTTTCCGCCTTTCTTGCCTGTATAATGCGCCACTTCGCGGGGCAAGCAACTGGCAACGTGGCGGTACCGGCTTGAATCCAAGCGGCTGTCAGTTAATTGCGGCCCGCGTCGTTTTGTAATTATATTATCCGGTTTTCTGACCTGGCTTCTTAGTTGATGCTCCCTGAAGTCCGCGAACTCTAAAGGGAATCGCACTTATGCCATCTTTCCGCGCCCTGCGTCTCGTGTTTCTGAGCGCTGTTATTGGAACCACATTTCTGTTTACCACCGCCGGCGTGCGAGCGCAGCAGTCCCAGCGACTCGTGGAGTCGGTAGATATCACGGGCCATCGCCGCCTCCGTAAAGAAGACATTCTTTACTGGGTCCAGACTCGTCCGGGCGACCCTTATAATGCATCGCAGGTCGAGCGCGACCTGCAAGCCATTCTAAACCTCGGCTTCTTCGACAAGACTTCGACGCGCGTACTGACCGAAGACGGCCCGCGCGGCGGGGTCAATGTGATCTTCGAAGTTAAAGAGCTTCCCATAATTCGCGATTTACAGTTTGAAGGTCTGCATTCGGTTTCCGAGTCGGACGTTTTGAAGGCGTTTCGCGAAAAGCGGGTGGGGGTCTCAAAAGAAGCGATTTACGATCCAGTCAAAGTTCGCACCGGAGTCCGGGTCATGAAAGAGCTGCTATCAGCGCGCGGTCACCCGAATGCCGTTATTGAACCAAGCACCGAAGAAGTGTCCGCGACCTCGACCGCCATTACTTTCAAAGTTAATGAAGGCGATCGGGTACGAGTCGTCCAAATTGACTTCGAAGGCAACAAGATTTTCAGCGACGGCAAGCTGCGCAGCCAGATGAAGTACGTCCAGGAAGCCAGCCTGATTACCCGTTTCCGCGGCCAGGACATTCTCGATCGCGAGAAACTCGCCTATGACCTGCACAACGTCGAAAACTACATGCGCTCGAAGGGTTACCTCCTGGCCCGGCGCGGCGAGCCACGAATAGAAAGTCTCGGCCCCCGGCGCACGGGATTTCCTATTCTGCCGCTGCCATTTCTTTCCTCGGTTGATGAAGGATTGAAGGTGACGGTCCCGATCAACGAAGGAAAGGTTTACCGCGTTGGCGAATTGAAGATCGAAGGAAACTCTATCTTCTCCGAACAGTATATTCGCGCCGTGATCGGACTGAAGACGGGCGACATCGCGGACGGCAAGCGCATCTCCGACGCCTTGTTCAAGAACCTGAAGGAACTCTACGGCTCGCAAGGGTTTATTCAGTACACCTCGGAACCGGCCCCAACTTATAAGGAGAATCCTCAGAATCCGAACGAGGGTATTGTGGATTTCATGGTCACGATTGAGGAAGGCAAACAGTTTACGCTGCGCCGCCTCGAGTTCCTGGGCAATACGTTCACGCGCGATAACGTGCTCCGGCGCGAAGTCCTGATGAACGAGGGCGACATTTACAGCCAGAACAGGTTCGAGTATTCGGTCCTCAAACTCAATCAGCTTGGATACTTCGATCCGATTGATAAAGACAAAGATGCGGACTTCCGCACCAACGAGGAAGAAGGCCTGGTCGATATCAACCTGAAAGTTACTGAGAAGGGCCGGCAGCAGATTTCTTTCAACGGCGGCATCTCGGGTATTGGTGGATCGTTCTTTGGGCTGGATTATTCTACTAACAATTTGTTTGGCCGCGGTGAAGTGCTGGCACTTAACCTGGCGGCAGGCAATCGCCAGAAAACGTTTCAGTTTTCCTTTACTGAGCCCTACATCCGTAATCGTCCCATCACGGCCGGGATTTCCGTATTCGGCTTCAAGCAGCAATTTTTCGGGGAGGGGACTTCTCTTTCGCAGAACGTCAACGCGCTGCAGGGCGCCTTCGGCTCGTCGCTGGATTTCCTGAGTGCGAGCACGGAGAACTTATTCACCCGTACAACTTACGGTGCTTCAATTTTCGCCAGCGCCCCGCTCTCCGAGTTTTACCGCAAGCAACGCTTCACCCAGTTCTCTCGCGTCGGCCTGTCATACCAGATCTCGCAATCCAGCACCAAGCAGCCTGCGGTCAACGCGCAGAACAACCCGACCACGTTTATCCCCGAGCTCTACAGCCAACCGAACATCCTGACCAGTCGCGCTACCGCGTCATTCGTTTACGACACCCGCAACGCCAGCATTGACCCGACCACAGGTAAGGAAGTGTCGGTCGCCATCGCTTTGGCTGGACTAGCCGGCGACGTGCGCACTTACCAGCCGACCGCGTCTTACATCCAGTTCATTCCCGTGCGTCGCAAGAACTCGCCGCATCCGGAGGTGTTCGGGTTCCGCATCCTGGCTGGAACCGTATCGAGCTTCGCTACCTCAGCCAAGATCAGGAACGCCAACTCGCTGGCTTTTGTTGATGGCGTACCCATCTTCGAACGCTTCTGGCTAGGAGGCGAAGACAATATTCGCGGGTATAACGTGCGATCCATCACTCCGCGAGCTCCGCTCGATGTCTTCTTTACCTCGCGCAACGTGGTGCTGGCATCGAACGACATAGGCACCCCGGTGGTGGTTAATGGATTGCCCTCAACGCTGGCCGGCGTCGGCGTCTTCACGGGACTCACTGGAAGTAACCAGGCTCGACTCCCGCGGGCGTTTACTCCCATCGGGGCCGACACGCAGTTGCTGGGAAACTTTGAATACCGGATTCCCCTATTCGGGCCGGTCAGTGTGGCCGCCTACGCGGATGTGGGTACGGCTTTCAACCTATGGACGAAGGGCGACCAGGTTATTAACACCAATTTTCTGCCCGACCAACCCTTTTTCCAGACTGTGGGTCGCATAGCTTGTGCCCGGATACCAGGAGCGACTCTGGCTGTAACCTTATCGACGCTAACCGCCTGCAACAACGGCAGTCAGTTGGCCCTAACCAACACTGGCGGGCTTGTGGTTCGCGACAGCCGGTTTGTGTCGCGCGCAGAATTTGACGAGGCACTGCGCCTTGGCCCTGTCGATCCAATCACTTTCCTGCCGGTAGGATTTCAGCAGGTCTTTCTGCGTGGCGAAGCGCAAACGAACACTGCTATCCGTTTGGGCGAAAGTATCTTTTCCAAATTCAACGACATTCACTCCAGCCTCGGAGCGGAACTGCGTTTCCAGATCCCTGTTGTCAACGTGCCTTTTCGGCTGATATATGCTTATAATCCCCGGGCGCGGAAGAGCCAGTTCGTTCAGGGGTTCCCCATCTTTTTTGATGAAAAGAAGAGCCTGTTTCGTTTCAGCGTAGGTCGCACATTTTAATTTACAGCAACCATACAGGCGTCAGATACAACTAAGTGCGGTAAGACCGGAATCGCCTTTCACCCCGTAAGGAGCAATACAAAAAAGCTATGAAAAGAATTCGTTTGATTTCCGCGGCTCTGATGCTTGCGGCCATCGTTACTATCTCGGCTTCAGCCCAGACCAGGCCGGGAACAGCAGCGGCCAGACCGCCAGCCCCGCAAACACCGGCGGCCAGCAACGCCCCCGTGCCCGACACCAAGATCGCCTTTATCGATACGGGCATGTTCGGCGAAGAAAAAGGCGGCATCAACCGCTACGTTACCGCCGTCAAATCCGTGGAGCGCGAGTTCCAGCCGCGTCAGACCGAGCTCACCAGTATTCAGGCCCGTATCAAAGCGCTGGCTGACGAGATCAGTAAGCTGAGCGGAAATTCTGTCGTAGATCCGAAGACGATTCAGGCCAAGCAGGACGAGGGCGAGCGCCTGCAACGCGATCTGAAATACAAGAAGGATCAGGCCGACGCAGACTTTGCCAAACGATACCAGGAAGTTGTCGCCCCCATTTCTACAGACATCGGCAAAGCGCTCGACCAGTTTGCTCAACAACGCGGCATTACCATGATTCTCGATATCAGCAAGCTGGCGCCCGTCATCCTGACGGTCAACCCGGCGATGGACGTGACGCAGGCCTTCATTGCTGAATTCAACAGCAAGAATCCGGCAACCGCTTCGGCCGCCAGTCCCAAGTAAGGCGCCGAAGCCAGGCAAACGATGAATGGTGAATGGCAATGGACGACCGCCGTCGTCCCGGCTATTCACCATTTGTAGTTTTACGATTCAGCCGTATTATGGACCGTTATGGAAACGGTACTCGACGCCTCAGCCATCCAGCAGCTCCTGCCGCACCGTTATCCTTTTCTACTTGTGGATCGCATCGTTGAGCTTGTGCCGCGCGAGCGTATCGTCGGCATCAAGCAGGTGAGCATCAACGAGCCGTTCTTTCAGGGGCACTTTCCCGGCACTCCGGTGATGCCGGGCGTTCTCGTTGTCGAGGCCCTGGCCCAAGTAGGCGCAGTGCTGGCCCTGCTAGAGATTGAGGACCGCGATCGGAAGCTTGTGCTTTTCACTGGAATCAAGGAAGCTCGTTTTCGCCGGCCCGTGGTCCCGGGCGACACCCTGTTTTTGGAAGTGACCGCTGTGCGCATCGGCTCGCGCGTGCAACGGATGCGAGGCGAAGCGAAGGTGGATGGCATGCTTGCCGCCGACGCGGACATCATGAGCATCATCGCCGATCGCGACGCCACTCGATGACATCTATGGCCATTGCCACCCATCCCATTCAAATTCATCCGACTGCTGTTGTCAGCCCGCGCGCGCATATCGGTCGCGATTGCGTCATCGGCCCCTACGTGGTTATCGGCGATGAAGTCGTGCTGGGTGATGGCGTGCTGCTGGATTCGCATTGCGTCATTGATGGGCGAACCCAAATTGGCGACGAGACTCACGTCTTTCCCTTTGTCTCAATCGGTTTGGCTTCCCAGGATTTGAAGTACAAGGGAGAACCTTCCGAAACGCGGATTGGCCGGCGTAATCAGATACGGGAGTTCGTTACCATTCACCGTGGGACCAAAGGCGGCGGCATGTTGACCGCCACCGGCGATGATTGCTTGATCATGGCCCAGGCGCATATCGCCCACGACTGCCTGCTGGGAAATAATGTGATCATGGCCAATGCAGCCACGCTGGCCGGACACGTCACTGTTGAGGACGACGCGAATATAGGCGCGTATTCCGGGGTGCATCAGTTTTGCCGCGTCGGGCGACAAAGCTACGTGGGTGGCTATTCTGTTATTGTTAAAGACGCGCTACCTTATGCGCTAACGGTGGGAAATCACGCTCGTTGTTACGGGCTGAATACCACGGGCATGAAGCGGCGCGGTTACTCGCGCCAGGTTATCGACACACTGCATCACGCTTTTCATCTGCTGCTTTCTTCAAAGCTCAATACTTCACAAGCGCTCGCCCGCATTCGTGAAGAGATTGCCGACTCCGCAGAAGTCGATTTTCTCGTTAGCTTCATCGAAACATCAGAGCGCGGAGTTATCAAGTAACCCGTGAACGACGGAACTTGATGCCGCCCAAGGCGCGTTTGCCCTTTCTTCTTTGCGCCTTCTGACTTTCCGTTTTTGCGCCTTTGCGCGAAACTGCTTGACTCAACATGCGCTACGGATTGATTGCAGGAAATGGCAGGTTTCCCTTCATGGTTCTTGAGGGGGCGGAGCGTGCTGGGGCGTCGCTCGCCGTCGTTGCCATCCGCGAAGAAACTGAGCCGGCAATCGATTCAGCCGCAGAGGCTGCGGGCGGGCGCGTTATCTGGGTGGGTATAGGCCAGCTGGGCAAGATGATTCGCTTCTTCAAAGGCGAAGGAGTCGAGCAGGCAATGATGGCCGGCCAGGTCAAGCACGTTCAGATTTTCAGCGGCGCAGTCCCCGATGCGCGCATGTTGAAGATGATCCTGCGTCTGCCGCGCCGCAACACCAACGCTCTGATCGGGGCCGTTGCCGACGAGCTTTCTCGCGAAGGCATCGAATTGATCGATTCAACTCATTTCCTGCAGGACCAATTGCCGCAACCCGGCACGCTGACGAAGCGCGAACCCAGCGAGCGCGAGCGCGGCGACATTGAATATGGGTTGGAGATCGCGCGCGAGATCGCACGGCTGGATTTGGGCCAGACAATCGTCATCCGAGCCAAAGCGTGCGTGGCCATCGAAGCGATGGAAGGTACCGACGCCACCATTCGCCGCGCGGGCGAAGTCGCCTGGGGAAGGTCAGAGAAGCGAGGGCGAATAGGCGGCAGCGTGTTTGCGAGAGTAGGCCTTACCGTCGTGAAACTTGCCAAGCCCGATCAGGACATGCGGTTCGACGTGCCCGTTGTTGGGGTGCCTACGATCGAGAGTATGACAGCGGCAGGCGCCACCTGTCTGTGTGTTACTGCCGGCAAGACCGTGATGTTCGATCGCGATAAAATGATCGCCCTCGCCAACGAAAACAAGATTGCTATCGTGGCGGTCTAGTCGCCGGAGAGTTCCATCTGTATAACCATCCGCACTGATGTAGTTTGGTTTGGAGGACACCGCGCGGCGGGCAACTAAGAGCGCCAAAGGCGCGAAATGTAAAAGCCCGGGCCAACGGCCCAGGCCAGGAATGTTAAGAACTCCAAGCTTTAGAAGAGATCACATCTTCCTGGGGCGCTGCCCCAGGCTTTTTCATTTCGGGCCTTTGGCCCTCAGACCGGTGCTCTTGACGAAAGGATGCTACTCAGAACCCGGCCCGGTAGCCGCCGCAGCCTGGGCGGCTTTGGGATCGAATGGTGTGGCGATGAATTTCTTTGCGACGGCCTGTGCGTTGTCGTAATCCACCGCTGACTGCACCGCTTTGTTGTATTCGTAAACTGCCTTGGGGCGATCACCCTTGGCGTCATAGGCGTTGCCGCGTTTGATATGCGCCCAAACTTCAATCCAGGTAGGCTTGATATTGGGGCTGTCCAGCGCGGCCTGGAAATTATCCAGAGCCAGTTGCCAGTTGCGTTGTTCCAGGAATAACAGACCGAGATTGTAGTAGGCCCACGAATTCGATCGGTCGAGCTTCAGGGCTGCTTCGAACTGCTGCTGGGCCTCGGCGTACTGGCCTTCCTTGAACAGCTCGATGCCGCGGCGCGCGATGATCGACACGCGCAAATCGTCGGACATGCGTAGAATCTTGTTGTTGGGATCGACGATGACTTCGAGAGGCTGGCCGTTCGATTCGAAGTCAAAATCTTCGCTCCTGCCTTCCAGGAGCAGGGTCGTCGTCTGGTTATCACCCTCGGCGCGCAGCATCAGCTCGACAGGCAGCCTTAGTGATTCAAGGTTCTGCTTAACTGTGCCGCGGGTGCGAAACTTCCCGGCCCGCGTGCGTATGATTTGATAATCGGCGCTGAACTCCGGCACCCCGGTTCCTTCCACCCACTGCGCGAAGAAGTAGCGCATGTTCCGGCCGGCGACCTGGGTCGTCAGCCGCTCGAAATCATCAATCGAAGCGCTCTTGCCGCGATACTGTTCGAGGAACGACCGCAATAGTTGATTGAATTTCTCGGGCCCCAGCGTTGCCCGCAGCATGCGCAGGACCATCGCCCCTTTGTAGAAAATGATCGACTGGTAGGCAGCAGATTGATCGTCGAGAGCGACCGGCGCGCGGGCAATCGAAGCGGTTTGCTCGAAAGTCAGGGCCCGCTCCTGTTCTTCGCGTTGCGCCGCGTCCAGCGCGCCGCCCGTCGAAGAGGACTCGCGCAAGGCAAAGGCGCTCCATTCGGCCAGTCCCTGCGAGACCCAGGCATCGTCAAAAGACTTCAGCCCGACGGTTTCTCCCCACCATTGATAAGCTACTTCGCGCTGCAGCCGTTCTTCCGGAATCGGCCGCGTGGCATCAAAGAATTTCGTAGCCAGGAACAACATGCCCGAAGCTGAGTAAGCTTCCAGAGCTTCGTCATCGGTTTGCGCCACAGTAAAGCGAGTGCCGAACCCGGGCGCGCCATACTGCTTCGAGTAGAACTCCAATGCCCGGCCCATTAGCTCGCCATAATCGTTGATGCGAGTCTCGCTTCCCAGTTTTACGTAGAACTGCAATTGATAATTGCCATAGCGGAGAGTCTTCGCGATGTACTGACCCGCAATAAAGTTACCAATCAGGGCAGGCTGCCGGTTGACGAAATGAAAACGGGTGGTGCCGTTCTTGTCTGCCTGCGGCACTATTGGGTCATCGCTGGCGCCGCCAACTTGTAACCCGGTCGGGACAATAATGGTGATATCGGCCGTGGCGCGATCGGCGGCGTAATCATGAAAGGGAAACCATCGCGCCGCGTACATCAAATAAGAGCCGTCAGTTCCAATATAGGCCAGCCGCTTGGTGGCAAGCGGACCACCTTCCGGTGAAACCAGCGCGCCGCTCCAGCGAAGTCTGATTGTGACCGGCTGGTTCGCCGGCACTACTTCCCCGAGATCGATGCGCACGTTTGGTCCCAGCGACCCGGCGCCCACTGCATCCTGCACAAAACCTGTCAACGCGTGCCCGTTCATCTCGACACTGTCGACGTGCAATGATCCGTTGAGCTCAAACAAAACGGAGCGAGTGGCTTCAAGCGGCGTAAAGGTTACGTCGGCGCCGGCGCGGAGCATGTGCTCGTCGGGAAGCAACTGGGCCTCGATGCGATAGTTGGTTACGTCAAACCGGCTGCCGGGAGCGGCGGTAGTTTGTTGGGCGCGCGTAGCCCCAAAAGAAAGGGTTACCGCAAACGCGAGCGAGATTGTTCGGAAGAGAGTGGGCTTCATTCTGATTATGGAACTCTTTTTCTTAGTCGATTCAATTATACCTGGACGAATCGCCTGGCGTTAGTCCGGGACCGCCGTTGGCGCCGCCTGCCGCATACTTCGTTTCGGGCAGGCTTAGGATGGCGAGAACCGGCTGGCGGTTGGCTGAATGCCGGACTCAAGACCCATTTCTTCGCCAGGGGATTAATCCTGATTTGGCAGCGGGCGTTTCGGTACCGGCTTCAGTCGGGTTTTATGACTGTAGAAGGACCCGGCTAAAGCCGGCACTCTAAACGCCCACTAATTTTAAGAGACCACCGCCACTTGACAAGGATTCGCGTCGCCCATAGATTCACTACGTTCCGGTCGAACAATTCGCGCGCATCGCCAGGCTGATGACCGCCACTTGCCCGCTGCCCCCCGAGGTAGTTGATCATCGCCAATCGTTTATCTGACATTTGAAGAAGGAGTTATTCCCATGAGATTTTGCCAAAAGCTCTCCTTTCCGGGCCTTATCGTGTTGCTGGTGGCGATGAGCGCCAGCGCGCAAGTTGCCCGGAAGGTCCATGTTGACTACAAGGAAACCACGCTGAAGAACGGGCTGCACGTGATCACAGTGGAGGATCATACGGCGCCGGTGATCGCAATCGACATCACCTACAACGTAGGCTCGCGCAATGAGCGTCAGGGACGCACAGGCTTCGCCCACCTGTTCGAGCACATGATGTTCAAGGGATCGGAAAACGTCGGCACCGGCGAGCACTTCTACCTCGTCTTTAACAACGGTGGAACCATGAACGGCACGACGAATGAGGATCGCACCACATACTTCGAGGCCCTGCCCGCCAACCAGATGGACCTGGCGCTTTTCCTGGAAGCAGACCGCATGCGCAGCCTGGTCATCAACAAAGCGAACCTGGACAACCAGCGCAACGCCGTGCAGGAAGAGCGTCGCCTCGGCGTTGACAACCAGCCGTACGGCGAAAGCGGTGAAGTCCAGCAAAAGTTGATCTATGACAACTTTGCTTACAAGCACACGACCATCGGCTCCATGGAAGACTTGAACGCTGCCAGCGTCGAGGATGTGGCCGCGTTCTTCAAGATTTATTACGCGCCGAACAATGCCGTGCTTACCCTGGTCGGAGATTTCAAAACTGCCGATGCGCTCAAGAAGATTAAGCAGAGTTTTGAATCAATCCCGCGCCAGCCCGACCCTCCTCCTGTTGACATGACCGAGCCTGAGCAAAAGGCCGAACGCCGCGCTACGGTTGACGATGCGCTGGCGCGATTGCCGCAAGTTGACGTTGCTTTCAAGGCCGTGCCCGGCAATACGCCAGACTTCTACGCACTGCAGGTTTTATCGGCGTCGCTACAAAGCGGACAGAGTTCGCGGCTCTATCAAGCGCTCGTCAAAGACAAGCAGCTTGTGACCAACGTCTCCGGCTTCATGGACGAGAAACGCGGTACGGGTGCTTTGTACACCTCCGCCACGGTCAAGCAGGGTGTTAAGACTGCCGACGTCGAAACGGCAATCTACGATGAGATTGCGCGCCTCCAGAAGGAAGGCATCGCGGACTGGGAGCTGGAGAAGGCGAAGAACAACACGCGCCGCGGCTTCATCAACAACATGCAGAGTTCGCTCTCGCGCGCTATCAACATGGGCGTCTGGACGGTCTATTACAACGACCCCAACCTGATTAACACCCGGTTGGACAAAGTCAGTGCCGTCACCAAAGACGATGTGCAGCGCGTGGCGAATAAATACCTGACGCCGGCGAACCGTACGGTCGTTGTCACCATGCCGAAGCCCAAGGGCCCGACAACTGCCGTCAGGCAGTAAAGGAGATTGAACATCATGAGGAATTCTACAAAGTTTAGAAATCTATTCTTCGCGGCGCTCATCACGCTGGCGCTCGTACCAACGTCAATCCTGGCGCAGCGTGGAGGTGCGCCGCCACAGACCGGCCAGTCAGTCAAAGGGGCGGACATCAAGGGGCGCGCGCCCGTCAACAAAGAGATTCTCAAAGTTAAGCTGCCCAAAGAGCAGGAGGCTACGCTCTCAAATGGCCTGCGCGTGATCTTGCTGGAGAACCACCGGGTGCCGACCTTCACGATGCAAATGGTTGTTTTGAGCGGTGGTCTCGCGGACCCCTCGAATTATCACGGTTTGGCGAGCTTCACCGCGGCGCTCCTACGCGAAGGAACAACCACGCGCAAGAGTAAGGACATCGCCGAACAGATGGACACGCTGGGCGCAACGCTGGGCGCCGGAGCAGGTCTTTCATCACTTACCAGTACCATCACCACCTCAGGGCTGGTCGAAAACTTCGACCCGACGCTAAACATCTTTGCCGATGTCGTACGCAATCCGAAGTTTCCACAGGAAGAGATTGACAAGTATAAGGCGAGGCAGCTTCAGCAGCTTCAGTTTCAGCGTTCGATCCCGCAGTTTCTCGCGGCAGAGCGTTTCCAGCGGGCCATCTATGGGGATCATCCGGCAGGCCTGGTTGTTCCGCCAACCGAATCACTCAAGCGCATTGCTTCCGCCGACCTGGCGGGCTTTCACTCGACCTACTACCGCCCTAACAATGCGATGTTGGCAATCGTCGGTGATGTGACCCTCAAGGAGATTATGCCGAAACTTGAAAAGGCTTTCGGCGATTGGGCGAAGGGTGATGTGCCGGCAACAAAGATTCCGGCTGCTCCCGACCAGGGGGCGATGCGCATTCAGTTGATTGATCGTCCCGGCTCCGTGCAGACAGTTCTTCAACTGGGCAACTTAGGGATAGAGCGCACGAACCAGGACTACTTTGCTCTGCTGGTGATGAACCAGATTTTCGGCGGCGGTCCGGCAGCGCGTCTGTTTCTGAACCTGCGCGAAGATAAGGGCTACACCTACGGTGCGTACAGCAACTTCGGCGGGACGAAGTTTCGCGGCACGGTGACTTCAAGTTCGGAAGTCAGAACTGACGTGACCGAAGGGGCGATGCACGAGTTCATGTACGAACTCAAGCGCATCCGAGACGAGAAGGTCACTCCCGTTGAGCTGGAGAATGCCAAGCGCGCTTTAGTCGGCGGCTTCGCTCTTTCTCTTGAGCAGCCAACTGCGCTGCTGCAGAACATCGTCACGCAGAAGCTCTACAATATGCCGGCCGATTACTGGGACACGTACCCGCAGATGGTTTCTGCAATCACAGCCGATGACGTTCAGCGGGTGGCGCAGAAATATATCGATTTGAACCACCTGCAAATCGTCGCGGTAGGCGACGCTTCAAAGGCTCGCGATGTGCTGGCGAAGTACGGCAGCGTCGAAGTTTACGATGCCGACGGCAAGCCGCAGACCGGCGCGCCGCCGGGAGGCGAGATCAAGAACAAGTAATCCCGGCGATTGATCGCACCTCAGCGCGACAAGAGATCGCATTCAAAATAGCCCGGCAACCTGCCGGGCTTTTTTTGAGCGAAAGTTCTTCGGCTATCGACGGCGCGCGGGACTGGCAGATGGCGTTGCGCTTGGGTTTGCGTTTGGCGCCACCTGAGGAGATGGTCCGATTTTTTCATCCAGCCCTTCCAACGAGCCGTTGACCTTGCGATAGA
>JBDUCF010000279.1:0-4296 GCA_040003545.1 Pyrinomonadaceae bacterium
TAAAACGCCAGCAGCAGAAGAAGGTCAACCGGGCCAACACTACGCCGCCACAGAATAATGATCGCAGCGATGAATCCCAGAAAAGGAAGAATCACCGTAAACAGAGCTACCCGTCGCGCCAGTCTGGTTGCGCGGGGATTCAGGAAGCCGGCTTTCGGCAATTCAGGTAAGGTTACGGTGTCTTGCATTTCTATCTTGCGATAAACTTCAGGAACCTACGACTAAGTACCGCGAAGCGGTTACGACCTCCAGCCCAGGGTTGACGTCGCGGCTACCCTGGGTACGAATTTCCAATCCGCCGCAACCCCGATGGGGTTGCGTCCTCTTCTATACGCCCATACCCAACGTAGCCGCCGGGCGGCAACGTTGGGCTGGAGGTCGCAACCGCTTCGCGGTAATTCAATACTAATTCAATAATCAATCCAACTGGACAGGGTTTCCCCAAGTTTGTCGGACATTCGCCTTTCAAACTTTCCGGCTCGCCAATTCTACGCCGACAGAGACTGGAGCGGAAGCGGTAAGACTAACACGTAGTGTCTGAATCTGATGTAGCGCAAGCTGCCAGCTTGCGCAGACTGGCAGTCTGCGCTACATAGACCACTAATAAGTCCAACCGCTAGGCGTTTCTCCCAGCTCAAAACCATGCTTCTCAGCCATCGCCATGGCCTGCAGCACGCCTTCCGGCTTTACCGGACCATACGATCCGTGCTGGTCGATTCCCTCCAGTCCCATCAACAGCGTTTCCGCCATGCACGCGTACACATGACCTTTTTCCAGCGGCAGACCGGCAATGACAAAGTTTTCGTTAAGCGGCAGGCGAACGATGCCGCCGTGAATTACTCCGACATCCGGCCGCTCCAGAATCACATCCGGAGCGACATCCGAGGGCACGGAGATGTCGCAAATGATCACCGGCCCGGTCCCCAGGTGTTCCGAGTGGATCAAAGGCTCCGGTGAATTCGAGGCCGTGACGATCAAGGAACAGTCACGCAGAGCCATAACATCCACGGAAACAGTTATCCGTGTATCCGGCGCCGCGGCTTTTATCTGATCGACAACTGATTGCAGGCGTGGTGAATGGGGATCGCGAACAATCAGGACCAACTCATCAACGCATGGTGCCATCATCACTGCGTAAGTGGTAGCGATGTTTCCCGTTGCCCCTAGTACTCCTAATCGCAATTGAGACAATTGCAGGCCCATTCGCTCCGCAGATCGTTTCAGCGCCTGGATGCCCATGCCTACGGTTAGGGAGTTTCCGGATGTCAGCGCAATGCCATTAGTCTTCACTCGCTGGCAATTTCCGGACATGATCGAAGTGTACGCGCCCAGGCCGAGCACGCTGCAGCCTTCGTCGCGAGCCATCGCGACTGAGTCTTCGATCTTCTCCATAATCCAGCGGGCATCGCGTTCCTGCATGGCAGAAATGATTTGCTGCGGCGTCAGGTCAAGCGCGATGTAACTGAAGTGCACTTCCTCCCCAGTCCGCGAGCGAACGTTCATTTGTTCGAACACGGTAGGACCGAGGATGCGCGAGGGGCGGGCCATGTACGCTGCCATTTCCGAAGTCCGCAGGCCTTTGAGCGACGGGTCCCACAGCGGCGCGTGCTCTGGCATGATCAAGTGACCAAGAAAGGCTACGCGGTGCGAAGTCCGAGGCTGCTCCCGGTTCACGAAACGCGAGTCCGTGTAGTCAACCACCGGATCTGAAGCTCGACCAACCTGATAGGCCGTCAGGTGGGTTACGTCCAGCGCTTTGACGGCTTCGCAGAATGTTGCCATGGCGTTCACGAAGCTATCGAGGTCTGCTTCCGAGATATAGGCCGATGGTTCAACGCGGATGGTCGAAGGATTGCTAAGCGCCGGTGCCACCCGGATGCGGTGCACATTCAGCAAATAGGCCGTCGTCAAATAACCGAGATAGTCCTGCTGCGAAAGCATTCGGAGAGAGTTCGAGGGCGAGTCGGAAAGATCATGCAATTCCAAGCCCACCATCAGACCCATGCCGCGGACGTCCTTGATCTGATCGGGAAAACGGGTGCGCAGCGCTTCCAACTTTTGCAAAAGGTACCGGCCTCGCGCCGCGCAGCGGGCCGGAAGATCGTCACGGTCCAGAATCTCCAGGGCCTTGAGTGCGATCAGACAGCTTCGGTCGTCCTCGGCAAAAGTTGAAGTGTGCTTGACGGAAAATTCGTTGACGAAGCGCTCGCGCTTTATCATTAGAGCGCCAATCTTTGCCAGGCCACCGCCCAGGGCTTTCGACAAGAGGAGATAATCAGGAGTAATTCCCAGCGCTTGCGAAGCCAGGAAGGTCCCCGTGCGGCCCATTCCTGTCTGGATTTCATCAACGACGAGAGGGATTTTATTCTTGCGGCATACCCGGGAGAGCCATTCAATAAACGCTGCGGGAACTGGATTGATTCCACCTTCGCCTTGAATCGGTTCGAGGTATGCGGCCGAAACCTGATCGGCTTCCGCTTCGGCCGCGGCCCAGGTCGCGGGATCTTCCGGGTCCAGGAGACGGACATCAGGTCCAAACAGGGAGTAGGGTTCGCGGTAAGAGGACGTTAACTGAATAGCGCCGAGAGTCTTGCCGTGAAAGGCATTTTCCAGCGCCCAGTAGATAGGACGACGGCGCTCCAGGTAACTGTGCTTGATTGCAGCTTCCACAGTTTCCGCGCCGGAATTAGTGAAGATGACAATGTAGTCGCCCAGACGATCGCACAACGCTTTTGCCAGACGCGCAGCGCCGCCGCGGCAGGATCCCTGGGCCAGCATGGGGACTTTTTCGTCCAGCAGGCGACGCTCTTCATCAACTAGCTCAGGATGATTGTGGCCAAATAGATTCGCTCCGTATCCGCCCAGCAGATCCAGGATCTCGATCAGCTCATCGCCCTGCCGGCGCCACATCCGGTCACCTTCGCCGCGTTCATAGACCGCGTCGAGGCTGAGCGCCTCCAGCATGCGGACCAAACCGGGGCGACAATAATGGCCGTAATCGTCCATCTAACCATTCTCTCGAGCCTGCCGTCTCAGTTCCTGGTTCGTCGTGCGCGTCCAGGACCAGCGAGCGATGATGGCTGCGAGCACAGTAAAAATCAGCAGACCCGCTGCCGGCAAATACATACTGCCGACCTGCGAAAACAGCGACAGGATTCCCATAATCGGCATCAGGACTATGACGATCCACTGGAGCCACTGCGCCACCGGCGTGCGAAAACTTCGCTTCGCATCGGGCTGGGACTTGCGCAGCCGGATGACTGCCCACATGAATGCAGCATATACAAAGGACACGATCGTCGATCCAATAACTGCCGCCAGAATCTCGATGTGGTACGTCAGCACCAGCAACGAGGAGATTGTGGCCAGGCTCCCGAGCACGATGATGCCGCCGATAGGGGCTCCGGTGCGAAGAGACATTTTCGCGCACCACTTGGGCAAATTGCCTTCGCGCGTCAGGACATAGATCAGGCGAGAGCCTCCCATGATCCCTGCATTAAAGGTCGAGAAGACGGCCAGCAACGAAAAGCCCCAGGCGAAGTAAACCCCGGAGCTTCCCAGCATGTGCACAAAATAGGGCACTTGGGGAACAGTCGTCTTGATAATCTCGCTACGCGGGATCTGAAACGACATTCCCACGACAAAAATCGTGTAGGCAAACATGTTGGTCAGGATTGCCAGCGGCATGGAGATAGGTATGCGCCGCTCGTAAGATTTTGGGCTGAATCCCAGCAGCGTCACCCACTCAAAACCCGTGAACAGAAAAACTGCCATGATAATCGCTGCCGGCAGCAGTTTGAGCTGTTGCAAACTATCTCCGGACTCCTGCATCAGCCTTGCTGTTCCACCCGGCGAGTGAATCACGCCGAAGATCCCCAACACGAGAATGCCGAGTATCAAAACGAATGTGGTGATGATTTGCAGCCCGCGCGGCAATTCCAGGCCCAGCATGTTCACGGTGATTGTAAAAGCCAGCAAGCCGAGCACTACCAGGACTGCCGAGACGTTCGGGAATATGGCTTTGGCAACCAACGCGAACATGTAGCTTTCTACGCCGGCCACCAGCACCATGAAAATCAGGTAAAGGTAAACGAGCAAAAGCGAGACGCGATTGTCGAAAGCCACCTTAAGATAAGTACGAATGCCCGGTGAAGACGGGTACATGCTGGCCAACTCAGCCACCGAACTGGAAATCAGGATGCAGAGAAATCCGGAAAGGCAGATTGCTATCACGACCCACATGGTGGTCGTAATTTCGAACAAACCGGACATCATGGTGAATGAGCTGGTGCCGAA
>JBDUCF010000280.1:0-4241 GCA_040003545.1 Pyrinomonadaceae bacterium
TTTACAAGTCCTAAGCGTGACGCTGAACATGGCCCTGGCGCCCTTGCTTGTCTTAGTCGGGTTCTTATCGTTGAAGCGCCTTCGCAACCAGATGCTGTCTTGGCGCCGGATCCGAATCGACGCCTGATAAGCTGTCGTGGGGCGGCGCAACGAGGCGGCAAGGGCTCTATTCTTCGGGCTCAAGGCAGGCTGTCGAAGTATGGAGTATCCGGAAAATCCAAATCTCTGGGCGGGTAGATTCAATTATGGAGTGCCCAGCTTATGAACCCTCCACATGGTGTCGGCCCATTACGCCCAGCAACGACCAGCTATATTCCGGCGCCGTCTATGAATTGATCAGGTGAGTACCGGCCAACTTCCGCGCTCCCAACCTTATAGGTGTTCAGCACACCCAATGGTGGCGCGTACAGATGCAGGGTGACCATGTCCTGGCCACTGACCTCCGGATTGCCAAGTTGGTGAATATCAGGAACGGCAGCACCCGTAACGTTGCCTGGCAGCCATTGGCGTCCGGACTTGTAGCGCAGCGTGCTATTGGCATCCAGCTCGAACATCGTCTCCCACATGACGCCTTCGCACACGCGGACGGCCCCGTGTGATCCGTTGTGATCGTGAATCGGGGTGCGTTGTCCGGGCCGCCAGCAAAGCACCAACAGCTCTACGTGCGCGTTACGAAAAACACGATGCCGGGCATAGTTGCCGACCTTAAAACTGCGATACGGCCGAAGTTCTTCGGCATTAAGTTGAATTTCTTCCAGCAGGGCGTCGAGCTGGTCCAGTGTTGGCACGGCGCTCAAAGCGCGAAGCCGGTTAACCAACGCCTGCAGGGACCCACCCGGCGCTGTCATTTCGCTATCGACAGGCTGGGCTGGGGTCACGGTAAGGTTTCCTGACAACTCTAAGGGCCCTCCGGAAGGTCTGCGTCGAATGTGTGCGCGTAAGCCAACTGAAACTTATAGTGGCGCAGGTATTGGAGTCAAGACATTGCGCCCCCGATGTAGTCCGATCCGGCCATTTTATTCCGCTACTATCAGGTCCCTCATCTTTCGAAACTCGCGATCGCTGATACCCTGAACGACGATCAGATGCTCCGGCTTGCGAAAGGGTCCGTAGTTTTCGCGGTGCTCGAAAATTCGAGCGGCAACAGCCGTACCGATGCCGGGAAGCTTTTCCAACTCTTCGACTGAAGCCGTATTGATATTTATTTTACCGGCAGTGGCGGCGCGGACGCGACCGGTTGAAGACGTGTCATCGGCTTTGCTGCGCACGCGAGTGGGTCTTACGCAGCTGGGAACCAGGGATAACGTTGCAACCACAATCAACGCTCGAGCAGCTTTCGTGTTCTTGCCAAGATCGCGTTTCATGAATGCAAACTATTGATCGAAAAGAGAATGAGGGCCTGCCGCTGGCGTGTGCATTTTGCTAGAAGTCCAAGAGGTTCAAAAACTTGTCCGCCGCGAAGATGTCATTTCCACAAGCTTTTTCCACAGAAGTTGTGGAAAAGGTTGCCGCGCAGCAAAACGCAAACCTTTTGCTTGTTAATTGCTTTGAAACAAATTTCCGCGGCAGATGGAGGACGGACTTACTCGACCGCAACGGGAGCTTCATCCCAGTCAGCAATCATTTCATAGGCGCGGCCAAGCACAGGACGCGGGCGGGCGCCATCGGCCTGACCGATGAAGCCTTCGCGTTCCATCACGTCGAGAATTGCCGCGGCGCGACCGTAGCCGATGCGCAGACGCCTTTGCAGAACAGACGTTGACGCACGCTTCATCTCGGCGCAGATGCGCAATGCCTCTTCGAATAGCTCGTCGCGCTCGCCCTCCGAATCTTCCAACCCCATGGCTTCCTCGTTGGACTCGGTAATGGTGTCGTCGTAGTCGGGTTGCCACTGCGATTTAATATGCGTGACGACACGGCCGATTTCGGCTTCGTCCACATATGCGCCATGAACGCGAACCAGACGCGAAGTGCCCGGCGGCAAAAACAGCATATCGCCCCGTCCCAAAAGTTGTTCCGCGCCATTAGTATCAAGGATTGTGCGCGAATCAACTTTGGAAGACACGCGATAGGAAATGCGGGAAGGGAAGTTAGCCTTGATTAGCCCGGTAATCACGTCCACCGAAGGACGCTGCGTGGCCAGCACCAGATGCATGCCGACGGCGCGCGCCATTTGCGCCAGCCGCGTGATCGACTCTTCAACTTCATGTCCGGAAACCATCATCAAATCAGCCAGTTCGTCGATAATGATTACAATGAAAGGCAGCGGCTTCCACGGCTCACCGTTTTCCTCGTAGTCTTTCACCGTGTTGCGGCGCAGAATTTCAAGGTTGAATCCGTCGATGTTGCGCACGCCCCAGCCGGCAAGCTGTTTGTAACGCCGTTCCATTTCAGCCACTGCCCAGCGCAGCGCGCGCGTAGCCTTCTTTGGATCAGTGATAATCTCCGTATACAGGTGCGGAATACCCTCATACAGACCGAGCTCGAGTCGCTTCGGATCGATTAGGATAAATTTCACTTCATCCGGCCGCGCGTTATACAGAATCGAGAGCAGCAGCGCATTGACGCCGACAGACTTGCCGGCTCCGGTAGTTCCGGCGATCAGCAGATGCGGCATCTTCGCGAGGTCGGTAACATAGTTCAACCCGTCAATTGTCTTGCCCAAAGCGATCGTCAGTTTGGACGTTGACTCGCGAAAAGCGCGCGACTCAATCACTTCCCGCAGATGAATCGTTTCGCGGCGAGGGTTGGGAACTTCGATGCCCACGTGTGGCTTGCCAGGCATTCGATCAATGCGAATCGACTCCGCCTTCAACGCCAGGCACAGGTCATCCACCAGCCCGGTCACCCGCGCGTATTTAACTCCCGGGTCGGGCTTGAATTCATAAGTGGTCACGACCGGCCCCGGACAGATGTGCTTGATTTGACCTGTCACGTTGAACTCGCGACATTTTTCCGCCAACCGCGTCGCCAGGTTCAGCAATTCCTCGTCTGCCTGCTCGCGGTGGGGAGGGGGTGGATTCAGAAACTCGACATAGGGCAGTTTATAGTCGGCGATTGGTGGCTTGATCAGGGAACTGCGGGATCGTCCGTTGTCGAATGGCAACTTGGCAGCTTCCGCTTCATCGGCTTTGATCCGCAGTACCGCCGCGTCCTTCACCATTTCTTCAACCACCGAGGCTTCGGCCGCCGGCAGCTTGCTGGATCGCGAACTGGGCCAGAAAGAACGTTTACCGGAACCATTTTTTACTCCGGCGCCGGCAGCGGCCGCGGCGGCTTTTTGTCCAATCGTGGTAGTGGAAGCGAAGGTTTCGAGCGCCGCAGCCAGCTCGCCTTCTTCGCCCAGCATTGGGGCGGCGCCCCTCGCTGAGACGGTTCCGGTCGTGAACTGTGCTCCTGTTTCTTCCGCGCTGTCCTTCATGAATGCGGCTACGCGCTCGGCGGCGGTGAGATTGTTCGACTTCAAATCCTGACGGGCAACTTGCCTTTCCGCTTTGGCGGCCAGGCGCATCTCCGCGCGCAGATTCGCTTTTTCCCGGCGCTGTGCGCGCCAGGCTTTGAGTTTCTCCGGGAAAGAACGGAAGTAGGAAAAGCGATTGGTGAACGTCGCGACGATGCGTTCGTAGAAGCGGGCAAACGAGAAGTTAGTGGCCAGCAGCAATCCCGTTGCAGCTATCGCCATAAGCAAAATAGTCGCCCCGACCGTGTTCAGTCCGCTGGCCAGAGCGTTCGCGATTACGGTTCCCGCCAAACCGCCTGGGTGGACACTTGAATCAAACAGCGGACGAACATTTGAAAGTGTCAGCAATGCCGACGAAGCGAGCACCAGCGTGACCAGGCCAACCATACGAGAAAGAGGAGCATGAATGCGACGCGTGCGAAAGCGGCGCCACGCCGCTGCCAGCAACAGCAACGGCAACAGGTAAGCCGCGAGGCCTACGCTCTGAAACACAGCCGCGGCCACATTCGCGCCAATCACGCCGATAAGGTTGCGGGCCTCGTTTTGCCCGGCGGCGTTCCATGAAGGATCGTTGGGGTTGTAGGAGGCGAGGCAGAGAGCGAGCAGCAGGCCCAGCGCCAGGAGGGCAATCGCTATGATCTCGTTGCGGCGTGTGTTCCTGGGAGCTTCCGCCGGTGGAACGCCTGTTTGTAGTGTTGCCATAGGCTCTCCGGAGTCTGGAGTCGAGCTCTGTCTCGACTCCACCCCCATGCGTCTAAGCCGCGCGGCGCGCCAGCAAGTA
>JBDUCF010000281.1:0-4228 GCA_040003545.1 Pyrinomonadaceae bacterium
TGCTCTGGAGTTGGATCCTGATCTCGCCGAAGCCCACGGTACGCTGGGCCACGTCAGCATGCATCTGTTCGATTGGTCACGAGCTGAAAAGGAATTGCAGCGCGCGCTTGAGTTGAATCCAAATGACGCGCAGGCGTGCCTCTGGCAGGCCTATTACTCCGCCTTTACCGGCCACTTCGACGATTCCATCGCGGCTATCGAGTGCGCGCTGCAACTTGATCCGCTGGCGCTTCCGGTGAATGCAAGCGCGGGCGAATTGCTCTATTTTGCCGGCCGCGTGGACGATTCGATCGAGCAATTCCACAAGACCATCGAGATGGACGCGCACTTTCGACCGGCGCACATGGAACTGGCGCGAGTCTACGAACATCGAGCGATGTACGATGCCGCATTCGCGGAGTTTGCCAAGGCCAGGGAGCTTTCTCAGAACGGCCCCGAGAGTCTCGCTTCGTTGGCCCATTGTTACGCCGTTTCGGGCGCAACCACTGAGGCGCAAAACCTGCTGCGTCAGCTGACCGAAATGTCTGAGAGCCGGTATGTCTCATCTTATGAAATAGCGCTCATTCATAGCGGACTCGGTCAGAAAGAAGAATGTTTCGAATGGCTGAACCGAGCTTATGAAATACACGACGGCTGGATGATTTACATCACGGTCGATCCTCGATGGAAAACTTCTTGCAGTGATCCCAGATTCATCGAGATCGTGCGGCGCGTCGGATTAGCGCCATTGCGGCGCATCGGTCTCGTTACGGAACGCGGCGTTTAGAGTACCAACTTTAGTTGGTCTTTTCTCAAGTTACAGTGCGGCAGCGATGCAGTTTGCAGACTTTCCCTAAGTGCAACGAGCGGGCCCATGAGGTCAGTACCACCATGCGGTAGCAGGTGGGTCCGACTAGCACATACACTCATGCCGCCGACCCAGAACCCCACCGGTTATCGCATGGTTCTAATCTGCGGATAGCCCATCACGAAACACCTCGATCCGTAATCTCCAACCCCTTATCAATAATCCCAAACGCCTCCCGCATCTCCGCTTCAGTGATGCACAGCGGTGGGTTCGTAAAAAACGTATTCCAACGCACGAAAGTGTAGAGCCCTTCCTGACGAAAGAACTTGCCGAGCGCCTGCATCTCCGGCGACGTGCCGTTGAATGGCGCCATCGGCTCGCGGGTCTCGGTGTTTCGCACCAGCTCGACGATTCCAAACAACCCAATGTTGCGCGTCGCTCCCACTGACGGATGGCGGCTCTGCAGATCCTCGAGCATGCCGCGCATTACCGTCCCCATGCGCCGGGCGTTCTCGATCAGACTATCTTCTTCGTACACTGCAATCGTTGCCAGCGCCGCGGCACAAGCCAGCGGGTGGCTGTTATAAGTAAGGCCACCGTAGAAAACATTGTTCTGAAAGTGATCGGCGATGTGGCGCCGCATGCCCACCGCGCCGAGTTGAACGTACGCGCTGGTCAGGCCCTTGGCCATCGATATCAGATCGGGCACGACCTTCCAGTGGTCCACTGAGAACCACTCTCCCGTGCGCCCGAAGCCGGCCATCACTTCGTCGGCAATCAGAAGGATGCCGTGCTTGTCGCACAGCGCGCGTAACCCCTGCATGTAACCGTCGGGTGGAATGAGGATGCCATTCGTCCCCACTACGGGTTCGACAATTATTGCCGCGACCGTCTTCGGACCCTCCAGTTCCAATATCTCTTCAGTTAGACGCAGCACATCCTCAGTAGTGTCTGAACCTTTCTGAATGCCATGGTAGAAGTCAGGGATGCGGAAGACGCCGGGGATGCCCGGCTCCGCGGCCCAACGGCGTGGATCGCCGGTTAGAGTCAGAGCGCCCGCGGTGCCGCCGTGGTAAGAGCGATACCGCGCGCCAATCTTATGACGCCCGCTAAACATTCGCGCGATGCGAATGGCATTCTCGTTTGCCTCGGCGCCGCCGTTGGTAAAGAAGAAGGCGTCGATGTCGCCCGGTGTGATCTCGGCAAGCTTCACGGCCAGGCGCGCGCGCACCTCGGTGGCCATGAACGGGTTGGCATAAGGGAGCACCGCGGCTTGATCCTGAATAGCGCGAATGACGCGCTCGTCGCCATGTCCAATGTTGACGCACATCAGCTGGCTATTGAAGTCGATGAACCGCTTATCGTCCGGCGTCCAGAAGTAAATCCCTTTCGCGCGTGCGACCGGAATCGGATCGACCGCCGCCTGCGCCGACCATTCAAACAGCGTGTGCCGGCGACAGAGATCGACGATCTCTTCGCTGGTCATCCCGTCGCTCGCTATAGTTTCGGACTTACTCGTCTCCGACTTGCTTGTCATGTCATCCGACACCTTTCTAACTTCCGACCTCTGACCGCCCCGGATGCTACCCAAATGCACACCGATGAGCAACTGTTTGGACGCAACCAAGCCCGGCTCGCGGCGCGGCGTTTAGAGTGCCAACTTTAGTTGGGCTTTTTTCAACTCACTAAGTGCCCGACTAGAGTCGGTACTCTAAACGCCGCTTAGTCCGGTTGGATTCTTTGAGATCACAATTTGTGATCTCGAGGTAGAGGCGGCCCGGTGGTATGTATCGTACCCCCACTCATTCAGATCCCTGTCTCTGTGTAATCTGTGTATTCTGCGGATAAAGCTTTCCCTTTTGATCTATAATCCCTTCGCTCCGGAGGTGAACATGAAATCAACCACATCCATCCTGGCTCTAATTCTAGTTCTTGCGGTCGCGCTTTCCTGCAAGTTTGCCGAGAACCTCGCCGGCGGCGGCAAAGCCGGAACCGTTAGCACTTTATGGTCCGACGTCCCGCCCCTCGAAGGTGCTACGAAGGCTGACCTGGAAATCCCGCTCGGCGCGCGCTTGATGATCCGCACCATGATGCAGGGGAAGATAAACTTCATCGCTTTCACAACCGACAAGAGCTCCCAGGATGTGCAGAACTTCTATTCAAAGGACCGCATGAAAGCCGCCGGCTGGACGGCCAGCGACAAAGGTTGTATCGGCGACGCCGAAGAAAAAGACAGCCACGGCGCCGTCTGCCTATTCAAACGCAAGGACGGAACGAAGGAAGAAGGCCTGGCCATCGTCCTGGCCCAGGACGAAAAGACAAAGCAGACAGAAATCTTTTACGTCCGCATCGACCTGACCGAACCAGCCCCATCACCTTCCCGGTGATGGGTAGGCTATTTATTTGACACCAGTGGCGCCAGAAAATCCGCAGATTACGCAGATTACACAGAAGGCATTAACTGTTAAGAACAGCGCCGATCCATTGAGGGTCGGCGATTGTTCTTTTTGGAGTGCGGCGCCTTGTCGCCGCTTTCGCTTCGTTGAGTGGGGCAGGAGAATTAGCCTCAGATTTACGCGGATGAACACGGATCAGAGCGCAGAAGGCAGAAATAGGTTTCTCAGCGTTCGTCTGTGGATTCCTCTGCGGTCAAATCCTTGTGCTCGTTCTTATCCGCGTTCATCCGCGAACATCTGTGGGTAACTCCAAAGGAAGAACCCACCCGCTATCGCAGGCGGTACTGACAAATCTGTGTTCATCCGCGTAAATCTGTGGCCTATTGGAGGGCCTTACGAAAGCGGCGACAAGGCGCCGCACTCCAAAAGTCGGAATATAATCAAATCATGAATGGCAGAAAATCGGTGGCGATCATTGGGTCTCGGGACGTTGAGCGGCAGACGGCGCGCGAGTTGTTTGAGCTGCATCTTTCGGGGCTGTTGCACCAGGGGACGACTTGGTACCTGGGCGGGGGGCGCGGGGTCGATCAGTGGGCCATCGAATGGCTTGTGGAGCAGAGTGAAACTTGTTGCGTGGTTGTGCCCTACACGATGGTTGAAGTGCCTAAGTCGATTTTGCCGTGGCTTGAACAGGTGGATCGAGTCGTGGAGTTGCAACTGCCGCGACGGAAGAGTGCTTACGCTTTCAGGAACCGCTATATGGTTGATCTTTGCGAGATCGTGATTGGGTTTCGCTCGGGGAAGGGAGGGGGGACTTTTTCTACGCTGAGGTATGCGTTGCGGAGGATGAAGGAGGTGCGTGCGGTTCCGGTGGGAGGGAGCTAAGGGCAAAGAGCAAAGAGCGGAGGGGCGAGTGAAGGATGAAGGATGAAGGTGAAAACAGGTTCATCCTTCTGGTGCGGGCGCCAAAATTAGCCGCAGATTTACGCGGATGAACACGGAGCAGAATAAGCACGATGATATGACGGGAAGAAGTCGACAAAGG